>CAZLHZ010000171.1:0-5249 GCA_964559285.1 uncultured Actinomycetes bacterium
GAAGTCGCGGACCTCGATCGCGGCGCTGCTCATGGATCAGGCGGTGTTCGCGGGGGTCGGCAATATCTATCGTGCCGAGGTGCTCTACCGCGCGGGGCTGTGGCCGTATCACGCAGGGCGCGACATCGGGCGAGCAGTGTTCGATGAGATGTGGGCCGACCTCGTGGTGCTCATGCGTGATGGGGTGCGGCGCGGGCGGATCGACACGGTGCGGCGCGAGCACCTGCCGAGTGTCATGGGGCGGGCAGCGCGTCGGGATCGGCACGGGGGCGAGGTCTACGTCTATCGGCGGGCGGGGCAGGACTGCCACGTGTGCGGGGAGGAGATCAGCGGCGCCGACCTGCTCGGCCGGGCGCTCTACTGGTGTCCCGGCTGCCAGCGCCCGTGACGCCTCGGCGGTGCTGTCGGGCCGGTGCCGCTTCCGTGCGGTGACAAGGGCCGATCATGGGGCCTTCCCCACCGCACCGGGGAGTTACGGGGCCGATTCCAACGCGAACTGAGGGCCGACGGTGCGGGTGCGCTTGAGTTCGAAGAATCCAGGGGTGCCCGCCACCAGGAGGCAGCCGTCCCAGAGCTTCCCGGCGGCCTCCCCCATCGGCGCCGGGGACAGCACCGGCCCGAAGAAGGCCACCCGCTCGCCGCCCGGCCCGGGCACCGCGATGACGGGCGTGCCGACATCCTCACCCACGAGCCCAATGCCCTCGGCATGGCTGGCGCGCAGCGCCTCGTCATAGTCCGACGACGCCCCGGCCTCCAGCAGCGAGGCGGGCAGGCCCACCTCGGCCAGCGCCTCAGCACAGGCCACCGCCCAGTCCTGCTGCCCACCGGGATGGATTCGGCGGCCGATGGCGGTGTAGAGCGGACCCACGACCTCGGGCCCGTGCTCGATCCGGGCCGCCGTCACCACCCGCACCGGCAGCCACGCCCGCACCATGAGGTCGGCGTATTCCGCCGGCACCTCGCGGCCGGAGTTGAGGACGGCCAGCGACATGACGTGCCAGCGCACCGTCACATCACGCACCCGCTCCACCTCGACCATCCAGCGTGAGGTCATCCACGCCCACGGGCAGATCGGATCGAACCAGAAGTCAGCCTGAGCGCTCACGAGTCTCCCTCACTGGATGGGCACGCACCGCGGACGCGCCTCACAACGTGACACCGGCGCCCCCCATTCCCAGCACCGGCTTCACATTGGCATCGATCATGGCAGGATTCGCCGGTGACCACACCGGCGGCCCACTCGGCCCACAACATCTCCCGCTCCGAGGCTCAGCAGCGCTCAGCCATTCTCGACACCGCGTCCTACGACGTGACGGTCGATGTCTCGGGCACGGAGCCGACCTTCCCGACGACGACAACGGTCCACTTCACCTGCCGTGCCCCCGGGGCACACACGTGGATCGACCTCGTTGCTGCCGCGGTCCACTCGATCACCCTCAACGGCCGCGCCATCGACCCGGCGACCGCCTTCGACGGGACACGCATCGCCCTCGACGATCTCGCGGCCGACAACGAGCTCACGATCGTCGCCGACGGCACCTACATGCGCACGGGCGAGGGACTGCACCGTTTTGTCGACCCGGTCGACAACGAGACCTACCTCTACACGCAGTTCGAGTCCGCGGATGCCCGCCGGATGTACGCCTGCTTCGAGCAGCCCGACCTCAAGGCGACATTCCAGCTCACCGTCGTCGCCCCGGATCACTGGCAGGTCCTCTCCAACTCCCCCACGCCGACTCGAACCATTCTTCGTCCCGGTGTGGCGCGCTGGAACTTCGCGCCGAGCCTTCGGATGTCGACGTACATCACCGCTCTCGTCGCCGGACCCTATGCCGAGTTCCGCGATGAGTACGCCGGACCCAACGGCACCTACCCGCTCGGGATGTTCTGCCGACGGTCCCTCGCGGAGTACCTCGACCACGACGAGATCTTCCTCGTCACCAAGCAGGGCTTCGCCTACTTCGAGAGCGTCTTCGGCACGCCCTACCCTTTCGGCAAGTACGACCAGATCTTCACCGCGGAGTACAACTGGGGTGCGATGGAGAATGCCGGGTGCGTCACCATCAACGAGGACTACATCTTCCGGTCGCGCACGACGGACCTTGCCTACGAGCAGCGTGCCAACACCGTGCTGCACGAACTCGCGCACATGTGGTTCGGCAACCTCGTGACAATGCGCTGGTGGGACGACCTCTGGCTCAACGAGTCGTTCGCCGAGTGGGCTGCGTCGCAGGCGAGCATGAAGGCGACGCGCTACACGAATTCGTGGACGGCGTTCAACAGCGTCCGCAAGTCGTGGGCCTATCGCCAGGATCAGCTGCCTTCGACCCACCCGATTGCGGCCGACATGGTCGACCTCGATGCCGTGCGCACGAACTTCGACGGCATCACCTACGCCAAGGGAGCGGCGGCGCTGCGTCAGCTCGTGGCGTGGGTGGGCGAGGAGGAGTTCCTCGCCGGCCTGCGCACCTACTTCGCCACCTACGCCTGGGGCAACACCGAGCTCAGTGATCTGCTGACGGAGCTTGAGAAGTCCTCCGGGCGTGATCTGTCGTCGTGGACCGCTGAGTGGCTGCAGACGTCCGGTGTCAACCTGCTGCGACCGCGGATAACGGTTGACGCTGATGGGCGATACACCTCGGTCTCGATCACGCAGGAGCCGCCGAGCTCGCCGGCGGGCCTGCCGGCCACCCTGCGCTCGCATCGAATCCGACTCGGCCTGTATGACCGCACCGCTGACGGCCTGGTGCGCCGGGACACCCTCGAGCTTGATGTCGCGGGAGCCCACACCGACGTCCCGGCGCTCACCGGTGTCACGCAGCCCGACCTGCTGCTGCTCAATGATGATGACCTCACCTTCGCCAAGGTGCGTCTGGATGATCGCTCGTGGCGCACCGCTGTCGAAGCAATGGGCGGCCTCGACAACTCCCTCGCCCGCTCGCTCATCTGGGGCTCAGCGTGGGATATGACGCGTGATGCGGAGGTGCCGTTCGGGGATTATCTCGAGCTGGCTCTTGCGGGACTCCTACGCGAGACCGACATCACGCTCGTCCAGATGACCCTGCGCCAGGTGCGCACGGGCATCGACACACTTGCGGCACCTGCACTCCGGGCCGGCTATCTCGAGCGGCTGGCTGCCACCACCCTCGCGTGGGCCCGTGAGTCTGAGCCGTCGAGTGACCACCAGTTGGCCTGCGCTCGAACGTTCGCGACCTCCTGCCTTGCCCCCGCTCATCTCGACACATTGGCTGCCCTGCTGGACGGCAGTGAGTCGATCCCGGGACTGGCCATCGACACGGATCTGCGCTGGCTCTTCCTGCAGCGGCTCGTGGTGATGGGTCGACTGGGCGACAAGGACATCGCCGCCGAGCTGGAGCGCGACAACACGGCAGCCGGCAACCAGCAGGCAACATTTGTGCGTGCCTCACGCCCGACGGCTCAGGCCAAGGCGGAGGCGTGGACATCGGCCACCACCGATCTCGACCTGCCCAACACGCTGTTGGAGTCAGCGCTCGCCGGATTCCAGCAGCGCGACCAGCTCGAACTGCTCGTCCCCTACCGGGAGCGCTACTTCGCTGAGGTCGTCGACGTCTGGGAGCGTCGTACCGCCGAAATGGCGTCATCCGTCGCGACCATCGGCTTCCCTGCGCAGCTCATCGACGAGACCACCGTGGCCATGTCTGAGGAATTCCTCGCTCGCGGAGTCAACGCGTCACTGGCGCGCATCGTGAGCGAGCAGGCCGATGCCGTACGCCGTGCACTGCGGGCTCGTGCGCGCGATGGGGCGTGACGGCTAGGACACCGTGGCCCCTCTGGTGGTGACCACGAAGTCACCCACGCCAGCTGCGGTGATCGCCCGGACCGAGAAGAAATACGTCCCCTTCGGCAACCCCTTCACCGCCGCAGACGCCGACCGCACATCCCCATACAACGTGAAATCACTGGACCCCGCCACGCTGTAACGCACCCGATAGCCGGTGATCCGCGAACCACCGTTATCCAGAGGGGCCGACCACTTCAGATTCACCACACCCGCCGCCGTCACCCCCACCACCAGCAGGTTACGCACCTTGCCCGGCAAAGCCAACGCCGTCACCCTCGCACTCGCCGACGACGCCGCACCCACACCAGCCGAGTTCTTCGCCGTCACCGTGACCGTGTAACCCTTTCCCGCCGTCAACCCCGACACCACACAGGAACGACCCGCACCATTCGTCGAACAGGTCGCCCCACCAGGGGAAGCCGTCGCAACATACTGCGTCACCGCAGCACCCCCGGTGCTCACCGGAGCTGTCCACGACACCGTCAACGAACGATCCCCCGCCACCACCGACACCCTCGTCGGAGCCCCCGGCTTCACCGCAATCACCCTGAACGACCCCTTGACATAAGACACCGGCGAATACGAGGTCGACTCCCCACCCGAACAGCGCGTCACATACGTCCCCACCGCCAACACACCAGACAACTTCGTGACAAACCCGGTATCACTCGTGGCATACACCCCACACGACGGCTTCGTCGACCAATCCGAATCGACCGTCGACGGAGTCGAGGTATAGCCAATCGCCGGCACACGAGCCCCATAGGACACCGACGCCGAACCAGCCTTCACCGACACCGCCACCGCTGGATCTGCCCATGATGCGACGCTCACACCACCCTTGGTGGCGGCGTATACCGTCGCCCCTGACACGGACACCCCAGGCACTTCATCGCTGCCCAGCCCGTTGGCCGTCGTCCTGTTTGTGAACGAACCTCCACTATCCGTGGAAACACTCAATCCACCTCGATTGGGGGCATACACCGTGGTCCCGACGACAGAAACGTCGAGGACGAAATTGTCACCCAGTCCGTCGCTCGTGGTCTTGTTCGTGTACGACCGGGCAGCATCTGTGGAAATACTCAAGCCGCCATTGGTGGCGGCGTATACCGTCGTCCCGACTGCAAACACTCCATTCACGAAATCGCTGCCCAGTCCGTTGAGCGTCGTTGTGTTAACGCACGAACCCCCGCTATTCGCGCAGATGCTCAACCCCCCGGTAGTGGCGGCGTACACCTTCGTCCCGTCCGCAAACACCCCCGTCACATTGTTGCTGCCAAGCCCGTCGCTCGTGGTCTTGTTGGTGAACGAACCCCCGCTATTCGTGGAGATACTCAACCCCCCGATAGTGGCGGCATACACCGTGGTCCCGACCGCAAACAGCCCAGTGACCACATTGCTGCCCAGCCCGTCACCGGTGGTCTTG
>CAZLHZ010000172.1:0-1507 GCA_964559285.1 uncultured Actinomycetes bacterium
GAGCACGATGTCCTCACCGTCATGGGCACGATGCTCGGTCTCGTCCGGGTCGACGACCCCGATGCCGCAGGCGACACCGGGACACGCCGGCTCGCCACTGGCGAGCACCGTGGCGGTGGTGGCGGCCGCGGGATCGATTGTCGGCATGAGCACGGTGTCGACCTGCTCCGGTGACACGCGAGCCAGTGCCATCTCGGGGGTGATGAGCCCCTCATTCACCAGGTCAACGGCGAAGCGGATCGCAGCGTCGGGAGAGCGTTTGGCGGTGCGGGTCTGCAGGAGATAGAGCCGCCCCTGCTCCACCGTGAACTCGACGTCCTGAACCTCGCGGTTCTCGTGCTCCAGTGTCGTTGCCCAGGCCAGCAGCTCATCGTGAACGGCCGGCATCTTGTCGTGCAGGGCCTCGAGGTGCAGGACTGCGTGCGTCCCGCCCACGACATCATCGCCCTGACCGCCGGGAAGCCACTCACCATAGGGAGTCGCGTCACCGTTGAGCGGGTTGCGCGTGAAGAGCACGCCTGTCCCCGAGTTATCGCCGAGATTGCCGAACACCATCGCCTGCACGGTGACGGCGGTGCCGCCCTGCTCCGCGATGCCCCAGTGCTTGCGATAGGAGCGGGCCCGCGCGGACTCCCACGAGTCGAAGACCGCACAGATGGCGGCCCGCAGCTGCTCGTGGGGATCCGTCGGGATCGGCTTGCCCACGTCGTCAAGCACGACCGCTCGCACCTCGTCGGCCGTCGGGCCGGCAAGGTAGGGATCGAGGTCGGCCTTCAGCACGATGTCGCCGAACTGATGACAGAAGCGCGCGTGCGTGTCGCGTGCGTACGCCGGATCACCGGTCGCCTTTGCCAGACCCCGCTCGACATCATCGGTGATTCCGAGATTGAGGACGGTGTCCATCATCCCGGGCATGCTGATGGCGGCACCGGAGCGCACGGACACGAGCAGCGGTCGCTCGGGATCACCGAGGCGTCGGCCGGTCTCGGCTTCGATCTGCGCGATCCCGCCGAGGACATCCGCCCACAGGGCGTCATCGAAGGTCCGGCCACCGGCGTGGTAGGCCTGACACTCCGCCACGGGGATGACGAAGGCGGGGGGCACGCGCAGCCCGAGGCTGCGCATCCGGGCAATGCTCCATGCCTTGCCGCCGATGACCTCGCGATCGGGCAGGGAGCTGCCATCAAGGAAGAGGACGCGGGTCATGTCTACTCCTGGCGGGTGCGGCCGAGCATGCGCAGCAGATCTTCGTGCAGCTCGAACCAGACGGTGTGGTAGCTATCGATGCGGACACCGGAGACGTAGTCCCGCTCACCGGCGAGCACCTTGTCGTAGGCGGTTGACAGGCGGTCGAGGTACTGACCGAGCCGCGGCTCCGACTCGGCGCAGCGCCCGACGACGCGCTCGGCGCGCTCGTGAATGTTGCCGAGCCGGTCGTAGATGCCCTGGTCGTAGTCGGCATCGGAATGGTCATTGGGGATGCGGCTGCCACCGGTCGGGATGGTCT
>CAZLHZ010000172.1:1517-5235 GCA_964559285.1 uncultured Actinomycetes bacterium
GAGTGCGAGGACCTCGACGTTGACCTTCTCGAAGCGCTCGTAGGCCGCGACCAGGCTGCCGTCCTCGCGGGATCCGGCGTACACCACCGGGTATTGCTCCGCGAGCCATGCCTGGCCAGCGGGGCTCACCATGAACATGCCCTTGGCTCCGGCTGCGCGCCCTGATGCGACTGCCGCCTCGAGGGCCACGGCGACGGCGGCCTCATCTGCGCCCAGAAGCGAGGCCACCTTGTCCGGACCACCGGCCTTGCGGACCGCCAGGCCGTGCAGGGCGAGGAAATCGAGATCGTTCACGGTTGCTCCCTGAGTGTGTTGAAGGTGTGCGATGGTGCATCGGTGCTGTGGCGGATTGCGAGCCTATTGGTGATTGCTGAGTGGGTCGATGTCACGGTCGACCCCCGGTCGTCTCCTGATCAAGGACGCGCTGAGCCTCGCTGAGCGAGGAGACGAGTGCGTCGGGGGACTCGGCTGTCAACTCCTCGACCGAGTGGAGGCCGTGGCTGATGCCGATGGTGCGCACCCCCGCGGCGCGACCGGCGCGAATGTCCACGGGTCCGTCGCCGATGTACCAGCTGGACACCGGATCACAGCCGAGCGTTGTCAGGGCATGTGTGATGCCTTCAGGATCGGGCTTGCCGCGCGCGACATCGTCACCCGTGACGATGATGTCGAAGGCGTCGGCCAGGCCGGTGGCGGCAGCGTCGATCCGGAATCGGACGGCGGTTTTCGAGGTCACGACCCCGACCCGTCCTCGGGAGCGCAGGTGCGCCAGCAGGGCAGCGACATCATCCTGCGCGCGGACATGCTCGGGCGCCTTGGCCGCGTAGGCGAGGTCGAACTCGACGAACAGCTGCCTCACAACCGCGGGGTCATCCGACAGGGTCGGGAAACTCTCCGATGCACGCATCGCGAGGTACTTCCGGCGATCGGACTCCTCGACCGGGAAGGGGTATCCCAGCACGCGCTCGGTCATCTGATGCCAGCAGGACAGCAGGACGTCGCCCGTGTCGACGAGGGTTCCATCCCAGTCGAAGAGGAATGCTGCTGTCTCGGTCATGCGGGCACCTCCGTCACCATGCGGCGGGCGAGTTCCTCGTAGATCTCGCACAGGTCGTCCACCTTCAACTGGCCTGCGGGCTTGAACCAGGTCGACACGCCCACGCCGATCTGCAGGATGGCGAACGTGGTGACTCGGGCGCTGGGGACGCCGAAGGAACCGTCGTCGATGCCGCGCTGGATGATGTCACTCAGTCGACGCTGATAGCGGTCGCGCATGACGATGGCTGCCTTGCGGTGCTCGGGACTCAGCCGATCCATCTGGCTGTTGACGAGCACCGCCTCCTGGCCCTTCATGGCGTGGAAGGCGACGTGGTTGCGGACGAACGCGCTGAGGCGATCAAGGGCGTGAGCATCAGCGGGCAGGGCGGGCGAGACGGCATCCCATGACGCCTCCAGGTCGGTGAGGGCCGTCAGCGTGAGGTCCCACAGAATCTCCTCTTTGGAGGGGAAGTGGTTGTAGAGGCTCGCTGCTCGGATCCCCACGGCACCGGCGATAGCGCGCATCGTCGTCGCGTCGTAGCCCGTCGAGGCGAAGAGACGTCGTGCTGCACGACGGATGTCGTCGGCGGTGGGAGATGCCGACTCCGCGGGAGGGAGCGCAGCGCCCACCTCCCGCGGAGCCCGGCTGGACAGACGTGCCACGGTCACGCCGGCTTGTACCTGCGCAGCTCGCGACGGGCCAGCGCCATCTTGTGCACCTCGTCCGGACCGTCGGCGATATGGAGCATCCGGGCGGTGGAGTAGAGCTCGGCAAGCGGCACGTCCTGGCTCACGCCCATGCCACCGAAGGTCTCGATCGCACGGTCGATGACCCAGGTCGCCATCTCGGGGGTGGAGACCTTGATGGCCGAGATCTCGACGGCTGCCCCGCGGTTGCCGACCGTGTCCATGAGCCACGCGGTCTTGAGCACGAGCAGGCGGTTCATCTCGATCTTGATCCGAGCCTCCGCCACCCAGTCCTGGAAGACGCCCTGCTCGGCAATCGACTTGCCGAACGGGAAGCGCTTGTGGGCACGATCGCACATGAGATCGAACGCGCGCTCTGCCATGCCGATGAGGCGCATCGCGTGGTGGATCCGGCCGGGGCCGAGTCGTGCCTGGGCGATCGCGAAGCCGCCGTGAAGCTCGCCCAGCAGGTGGTCCTTGGGCACCCACACGTTGTCGTAGACGATCTCGGCGTGGCCGCCGTGGCCGCCGTCGGAGTATCCGAACACGCTCGTGGAGCGCAGGATGTTGACGCCCGGGGTGTCGAGGGGGATGGCGATCATGCTGTGTCGCTTGTGCTTCTCGCCGTTGGGGTCGGAGACGCCCATGAGGATGGCGATCTTGCAGCTCGGGCTCATGGCGCCGCTGGACCACCACTTGCGGCCGTTGATGCGGAAGCCGTCACCGTCCTCCTCGATGCGGGTGGAGATGTTGTTGGCATCCGAGCTCGCGACCTCTGGCTCGGTCATCGAGTAGACCGACCGGATCTGACCCTCGAGCAGGGGCTTGAGCCACTTCTCCTTGATGGGCTCGGTGGCGAAGTGGTAGAGGATCTCCATGTTGCCGGTGTCCGGCGCGGAGCAGTTCATCGCCTCGGGCATGATCCACGGGCTGCGGCCGGAGATCTCGGCGATGGGGGCGTAGTCGAGGTTCGACAGGCCGCCGACTCCGCGATCCGCGGGCAGGAAGAGGTTCCACAGTCCCTGGCGGCGAGCCTCCGCCTTGAGGTCCTCCATGACCGGAGGGGTGTCCCAGGGGCCGATCTCCCTGCGCTGCTGGGCGTAGACCGGCTCAGCCGGCAGGACGAACTCGTGAAGGAAGGTCATGGCCCGCTCCTGCAGGGCCCGCACACTCTCGCTGTAGGCGAACTCCATCGCCTGCTCCTTTCGGGACTGGCCACTGGTGACCAGCGACCGCTCATGCTTCTTGGCTAACTAACGCACGTTAGTATAGGCTCCGGTCGTACCGTACAGCAGAGGACTTTGGTCCTGAGCCGGAACCGGCGGATCCCACCGCCGGGCCACGATGAGTTGCCACCGCTGAGTTGCCCGACTGAGCTGCCACCGCCGCTAGGAGACGCCATGAGCTTGACATTCGACTTCACGGGCCGGACCGCCATCGTCACCGGAGCCGCCCGCGGCATCGGTCTGGAGCTGGCGCGGTTCTTCCGCGCCGCCGGAGCCGATGTCGTCATCGTTGACTTCGATCAAGAGGAGCTCACCAAGGCCGCGGCCGAGATCGGTGCCATCGGCGTGCAGGCGGATGTGAGCAGCACCGCCGATGCAGAGCGGGTGATCGCGACCGCGCTGGAGAAGACCGGGCGCATCGACATCCTCGTCAACAACGCGGGCATTCTGCGCGACAAGGTGCTCTGGAAGCTCACCGATGACGACTGGGACTCAGTCCTCGCCGTGCACGCGGGTGGCACGTTCAAGTTCACCCGCGCGTGCGTGCCAGCCTTCCGCGCCCAGGGCTTCGGTCGGGTTATCAACGTGACGTCCTACACCGGCCTGCGCGGCAACACGGGTCAGGCGAACTACGCCATGGCCAAGGCGGGCATCATCGGCTTCACGAAGACTGCAGCGAAGGAGCTCGCCCGCTTCGGCATCACGGTCAACGCCATCTCGCCCAATGCGGAGACCCGCATGGTCGCCTCGATCCCACCGGACAAGCT
>CAZLHZ010000173.1:0-861 GCA_964559285.1 uncultured Actinomycetes bacterium
CCGGGATTCGGCGTACGGCGACCGCAGGGGGGAGTAGCCCTCGGCGCGAATGGTGCCGGCACCGACCAGGAGTGCGTCGCAGCGCCTGCGCAGCAGTCCGAGGAGCCGACGATCGGCGGCGGAGGAGATTCCGCGGGAACTGCCCGCGGCATCGGCGATCGCGCCGGTGAGGGTCATCACCATGTTGGTGCGCAGGTGAGTTGTGTCCAGAGGCCATGGATAGAGCGCCTCAAGCTGCACGTCATCGAGCTCGGTGGCCGCATCAGCATCAGCAGGCAGGACAGCGCGCACGGGATGATCGTGTCATGCCGTTGCTGCCATGTGATGGAGCGGATATGGCACAGTGCTCCCCGTGGATATGAACGGATGGATTCAGGGGCTGCTGTCAGGCATGGTCATCGGGCTGCTCGCGCGCATCATCGTGCCGACCATGCAGCCCATCGGATGCCTGCTCACGATCCTCATCGGAGCGGTCGGTGGGGGACTCGGCTACGGACTTGGGGCCAGTCAGGGGTGGGGTTTCTGGCTCACCTTCGCCGCTCAGGTCCTCATCGCGGTCATTCTCGTCGCGCTTGTCGCCGCGCTCGTCCGCCCGCGTCGTGGCGGAGGGGGCTCATCATGAGTCGGTGGTCGCAAGGCCGCGAGGTCAGCAAGGTTGCGTGGTCGGTCATCCGTGAGAACCGCTACTTCCTGGCGTTTCCGCTTGTCGGCTTCCTACTCGCGCTCATTCCCATTGCCGTCCTGTGGATCCCGGCGATTCTGAGCTTCGCCGCTGATGCCAATGTGATCGGCTTCGTCCTGCTGGTACTCGGCATGCTGGGCCTGGCCGTGGCCACCACCTACACCTCGGCGGCCACCGTT
>CAZLHZ010000173.1:871-2585 GCA_964559285.1 uncultured Actinomycetes bacterium
GGTCTGCTCATCTCCCTTGTCCGCGGCAACGGTGAGGGCAATATCGTCGGGGTGATCCTGCGCAGTGTGCTCGCGGCTGCAGCCAGTGTCGTGTGGGAGCTCATCACCTTCTTCGCGCTGCCGATCATCATGTTCGAGAACCTCGGACCAATCGCCGCCATCAAGCGCTCCGCGTCACTGTTCAAGGAGCGCTGGGGTGCCCAGCTCGCTGGCGGCGTGCGCATCGGCGGCGTGATCTTCCTCGTCGCGATGCTGCCCGCGCTCCTCGTCATCATCGGCGGCGTCCTGCTGTCGATCATCGGCGTCGCCGTCATCGGCATCCCACTGGCGATCATCGGCCTGATCGTCTTCGTCGCGGCGAACCTCGTGGCGTCCGTCATGCGCGAGATCTACTCGGTCGCCCTCTACCGCTACGCCCTCGATGGCCAGGGGCACGGGGCCTTCACCGCAGAGCAACTCTCCAGCACCGTGCGCACGAAGTAGATGCCGGGTAATCAGGTGCCGGGTCGCTAGGTGCCGGATGGCCCGGTCGTGAGGTCAGCCGCTCAGCATGCGGATGAGTTTGCGACGCACCCGCTGGGTGAAGGTGGGCGGCGGCAGTTCCGGCTTGGGTGTGCGGGGCATGTGCTCGGCTGACTGCTTGGCGCTCTTCCTGTCTGTTCGTTCCACACGCCGAGCGGCGACGATGGCACCGGTGGCCGCAGCCACTGCGATCTCCATGCGCACTCGATGCAGTCGGGGGACGGGACCATCAACGGTCCATCGTCCTGTGCCCAGCATGTCGACATCACCGACGATGACGGCTCCACTGGCTTTGAGTTGCGCGGCCTGGGTACGGCCGATCTCCGCTGCCTTTTCGGCTGCCCAGCGGGGTACGGGGATCGGGTCATCGGCCTTGGACGGGAGCTTGTACATCGCCGGAAAGGCTCCGAGGCGGACCAGGCGCCGGTGGTAGTCGCGACCGATGACCGGCAGGACGTGAGCATTGATGCGACGAAGGTACTCCGCCTCATTCCAGGTCATCGTGCGGTTGTCGCGGATCCCCTCCAGCATGGGCACCGTCCCGTCAGGGACATCAAGGAGCCGCTCGACGATGGCGAGGTTGCGTCGAGGGAAGGTCTTGTCGCTCATGGCCACGATGACGTTCTGTGGACCGACGAGTTCCCCCCACTTCGCGACCTGGGCCGGGAAGTCGTTGCGCCGCCAGAACAGTGACGGATACGCACCAGGCTCGTCGAGCGTGTAGTGCAGCCACGACTCCAAGCCCTGGTGGAAGCCCGCCTTGAGGAACTGCTGCCATGTGGAGGTCAGCAGGTCGGCATGAGGTCGGATCGTCATGAGGACCGTCACCGGGCGGCCTTCGCCAAGTCGCTGGACCACGGCGGCTGCCTGATTCGGCTTGGCTCCGCAGAGATTCTCGCTGCTCACCATGGCCCGGCCAGGCGCGGCCTGAATCTGGGACTCGAGCGTCATCCAACCTGCACGCGGCTTGGCGGTTCCCAGCAGGGAGAGCAGCGACTTCCACTGCCAGGAGGCCGGGCCGTGGTAGGTGACGCCGAGGTCCGCGAGCCTGTCGGTTGAGGCACGCAGGGACTCCTGAAGGGCTGTTGTCCCGGTCTTGAAGACACCGACATGCAGGAGGAGTCCGCCCTGCGGGGTCGGCTGCAATCCGTCGAGGCTGATCCCGGTGTCATCGACGTCGCCCATGGAGCAT
>CAZLHZ010000173.1:2595-5231 GCA_964559285.1 uncultured Actinomycetes bacterium
GCCGTGAGGGAGCAACGGGGAACGACTCGTGCTCAGCAGGGAAGGTCGTACTCCTTGACGCAGGCCATGACGACGGACTCGTGGCTGCGCAGGACGGTTGGAGTCGTCCATGCTGAGGGCCAGTCGGTCGGAAGGCTCGGTCCGGGCCGCTTCAGTGAGTGCGCGACGCCCTTCTTGTTCATGTAGATGCGCAGCTCGGCACCAGCAGCGAGCGTGGTCCCTAACGGGAACTCGTACTGCCCGAATGTCGAGAAGTCGATGACGTAGTAGCTCAGGTCGAGATCCTCCGCGCTGGTGTTGGTGAGGATCAGGGCCTCCTCCGTCTGGGGCACGGGCCAGACCGGGCTGTCGTATTCGAGGGTCACCTTGCCCGACAGGTCGGGCCACTTCGCAGCGCAGTTCACCTGGCAGGGATAAAGCGAATAGGCTCGGATGTCGCCGTCGGGATCCTTGAGGTAGGCGGCGCCGACACCGTACTTCGAGGTGTCGGGATTGACGAAGCTGTCGCCTTCCTCCTCCGTCTTCCAGTAGAAGATGCCGTTGCTGCTCTTGAGTTTGCCTGCGTTGTCCTGCATGTGGACCTCGACACTGGCACCGGGGGCGATCATCGTCGGCTTGGGAAAGACGAACCGAGCGTGCTTCCCGGTGCGGAGGTACCAGCCGCCGATGTTGACCGACTGTGTGCCGGTGTTCTGGATTCGGGCGAAGCGTCGCTCGGGATAGAGCGCGTCGTTGCCGTCGGCGTTGTAGTTGACCATGACCTTGAGGGAGGCACTCGGGTAGGGACCGGGTCCGCAGTAGTCCGAGTCCCAGTCGCCGATGCCCATCGTGGCGGCCTCCTGAGCAAGCTTCATGTATTCCTGCTCGTTGAAGATCTCGTCCTGGACCGAGTTCGGCAGGACGAGACCCTCCTTGAGGAGCTGAGCCTGGATGTCCACGGCGCTTGGCCCTGAGCCGGCAAAGATGAGCCGGAGGGGACGAATATCGCCCTTGCCGTTGGGAACGGTCGAGTTCTTGTCCAGTGCCTTGACCGTCAGGGTGCTGCCCGGGGGCAGGAGCTCCGCGAGGCGCAGCTGGGCCTCGATGGCGTGGCACTCACCGCGCTCCATCGATTGGATACCGGCGAAGCGGTAGCGGATCTCCCCCTGAGGCCCGTAGGTGATGGCCACCTTCTTGCCCTTGATGACACCCTGGGTGATCTCGCCCGGCACCTTGGCCAGAACGGTGTCGCCGTCGGCGATGCGCACGACGGTGCCGGTCTTGACCCAGGTGAGGGAGCCGGCTGCGGGCTGGGCTGCTCGGCCAGCTGAGGCAGGCGTGGAGCGACCGGCTCCGGCAGCAGCGGATGCCGCGGCCAGTGAGGTGACCACCGCAAGGGCAATGACCGCTGTTGCCGGGAGTGCTCGGCGGGAACCCCGGTGACGGGCTGTCTGCCTCATGTCGGCGCCTCCATTCGCTTGGCATGCTACGCGCTCCCCGAGGTGGGTAGCCCGTTGATGACCCGATGCTGATCGAGCAGAGCCGTGCGCTGCCCCTCGTGAGGGGGATGGGGCCACCCGCAGCCGGGTATCCTTGCCGCCCTACGGAGGGAGTGCGGTGGGACTGGGAACGTCGCTGCGCCGGGTCGTGGGGCGCACTCGACGTCTCGCGGGACGGGTTCGCAAGGCTGCTGGCAAGGTGCGTCGGGCCGTGCCCGCTGAACTCAATGCCGCGTGGCGACGGATGCCGGTCCGCTCGACCACCGTGTTCTACGAGAGCTTCAGTGCCAACGGGGCCCTGTGCAATCCGGAGGCGATCTTCCGGGCACTCCTGGCCGATCCGGAGTTCGGGCACCTGCACCACATCTGGACCCTCGATGATCCTGGGGCGCACCCGCGCCTCCTGCGCGAATTCCGGGGCCATCGTCGGGTCCGTTTCGTCAGGCACCGGTCGGCGGCGTATTTCCGGGCATTGGCGACATCCGGCTATCTCGTGAACAACGCGACCTTCCCGCCCGAGTTCGGCAAGCGCCCCGGTCAGGTCTACCTCAACACGTGGCACGGCACGCCCCTCAAGGCCATGGGCTACGGCATCGCGAACGGAGCGCTCGGCACCCGCAACGTGGTGCGCAACTTCATCGCGGCCGACTACCTCGTAAGCTCCGGGCCCTTCATGACCGAGCAGATGTACGCCGTGGACTACCGGCTCCGCAACATCTTCCGTGGCCGCATCATCGAGGCCGGACAGCCCCGCACCGATCGATCGCTTGCCGCCGGCGCGCGGGACGAGGCGGTGGCTGCATTCGAGGCGACCGGACTGAGCGCGCGGGGACGCAGGATCTTCGTCTATGCGCCGACGTGGAAGGGTGCGTCGTTCTATCGACCGGAGGACTCCTCAGCCGACATCCGCGATGTTCTCGATGTGCTGCAGGAAGCTCTCGGCCCCCAGTGGCTGGCGGTCGCCAAGGTCCACCAGTCGGTCTACGCAGCATCGGTGACGTCGGGCAATCTGCGCGGGCGACTCGTGGACAACGACATCCCGACCAACGTCGTGCTCGCGGGTGCCGATGCGCTCATGACGGACTACTCGAGCATCTTCTTCGACTTCCTGTGCCTGGACCGCCCGATCTTCTTCTACCTCGCGGATGCGGATCACTA
>CAZLHZ010000174.1:0-3845 GCA_964559285.1 uncultured Actinomycetes bacterium
CCGCTGCCACCTCCTCGACATCGGCACCGCGAGCGGCCACCTCGGCGCCCCGGAGCACGGCGTACCCCACGCCCATCGCGACGGTGCGCGAGTCCACGACGGTCACCGGGATCGCTGATGCACGCGCCGCCATCTCGGCTGATTCCCACGTCGCCGACAGCTCCCGGGACAGGGTCACGCAGACAACGGCCTCGGCCCCAGCATCGGCGGCGGCACGAAAGGCATCGCGGAATCGTTCGGGAGCCGGTCGTGACGTGGTGACACGGTGATGCGCCTGCAACGCGGCGGTCATGCGCACGCCGTACGGATCATCGGTCTCATCGAAGGTCTCATCATCGATGGCGACCGTGATCGGAACGACGATGATGCCGCGCTCACCCGCAAGGTTCGGATCCAGCGTTGCCGTCGAATCCGTGACGAGCGCAACTCGTGGCCGCGCCGCGGGTCCACTGACCGGTGCGTGCGGCTGATCCGCCACGCCGAAGGCCTAGCGGATGCCGGTATCGCAGGCGACGGTGATGTCCTGGGCGCGACTCACGGTCACGGACTCGCACGACATTCCGGCCGTCGCGCTCACCTCCCATGTGCCCGGAGGCAGATCCATCTGGAAGTCGCCGCTGAGCGTCACCTCGTAGCGCAGCTCCTTGTCACCGGACCGCGCGGTTGCCTCGACTCCGCTGAACGCCTCCGACGGGGTCGGGCAGGGAGATGCGGGATTCTCCGCCGGGCAGAACGGTCCCAGCGTGATGTGGCCCTTCACGATCATGCCACCGGACGACGAGGTGGCACCCCCGCCGCCACCGCACGCGGTGAGACCGGCGGCGACCAGAATCACCGAGGGAACAGCAGCAGCCCAGAGGCGACGACCACGCAGCATGGCGGCAGCATGGCCGACTCATCCGCCCTGTTGCACGTCGGCACGCCGGGCGTACGCCGAATTCAGCGCACTCTCACCCGGGGACGACGTTGACGAGCTTGGGTGCCCGCACGATGACCGCGCGCGGCTCTCGATCACCGACGGCCGCAACCACGGCCGGGCAGGCCATGGCGAGAGCGCGCAGATCGGCCTCCGTGATGTCCGGGCTCACCTCGAGGCGATCCCGCACCTTGCCGGCAACCTGCACCACGCAGGTGACGGACTCCTGCACCAGCAGTGCGGGGTCGACGGTGGGCCAGCCGGCTCGGGCGACACAGGGCTCGTGGCCGAGGCGCCACCACATGTCCTCAGCCGTGTAGGGCGCGACGATGGAGAGCATGACGGCGATCGCCTCGACCGCCGCCTGGACCGATGCGTCGGCGGGTCCGCCCCCGGAGTCGACGGCCTTGCGGGTGGCGTTGACGAGCTCCATGACCTTGGCGACGGCGACATTGAATCGGAAGGACTCCACGGCGAGAGCAGCGTCAGCGACGGCTCGGTGGGTGGCGCGACGCAGGTCGAGATCGCCCTCGGTGGGGTTCGCGCCGACCGCACTCGCGACCTCACCTGAGAGGCGCCATGCGCGGGCGAGGAACTTGCGGGCACCGGCGGGTGAGACATCCGCCCAGTCGACGTCCTCCTCCGGTGGTCCCGCGAACACCATCGTCAGGCGGATGGCGTCGACCCCGTGGACCGCGAGCTCATCGGATAGGCGCACCAGATTGCCGCGCGACTTGCTCATCGCCGAACCGTTCATCACGACCATGCCCTGATTGAGCAGGCGCGTGAAGGGCTCGACGAAGTCGACCATGCCCATGTCGTGCAGCACTTTCGTGAAGAACCGCGAGTAGAGCAGGTGCAGGATCGCGTGGGTCACGCCGCCGACGTACTGCTCCACCGGCATCCACCGCCGCGCCTGCTCAGGATCGAAGGGGCGCGTCTCATCACGAGGAGACAGGTAGCGCAGGTAGTACCACGACGAGTCGACAAAGGTGTCCATCGTGTCGGTGTCGCGGGTGCCGGGACCACCACAGGAAGGGCACGGCACGCTCGCCCACTCCGTTGCCGCCCCCAGCGGTGAGGACCCCTTGGGCTGCAGGTCAAGGCCCTCGGTCGGCGGCAGCTCGACCGGCAGCTGATCGTCCGGAACCGGCATCTCACCGCACGAGGGGCAGTGGATGATCGGGATCGGTGTGCCCCAGTAGCGCTGACGGGAGATCAGCCAGTCGCGCAGCCGATAGGTCACGGCTGCCTCACCGAGTCCGCGCTCAGCGAGGATCGCGGTCATCCGCTCGATGCCCTCTGCCTTGCCGAGGCCATCCAGCGGGCCCGAGTTCACATGCGGGCCGTCGTCCGCCGTCGCGACACCGGTGGCTGCCGGATCCTCGCCAGCCTCAACGACAACGCGCACGGGCAGACCGAACGTGCGCGCGAAGTCCAGATCACGCTGGTCATGAGCCGGCACCGCCATGATCGCGCCGGTGCCGTAGTCCGCGAGCACGTAGTCACTCGCCCAC
This sequence comes from uncultured Actinomycetes bacterium, assembly GCA_964559285.1. Taxonomy (GTDB): domain Bacteria; phylum Actinomycetota; class Actinomycetes; order S36-B12; family S36-B12; genus CAZLHZ01. The sequence goes on from CAZLHZ010000174.1 coordinate 2,434, forward strand.
ACCGGGATGCGCTCACCGTTGACCGGATTGATCGCATAGCGATGCAGGAACACCCCGGTCTTGCCGCGGGAGGCATCCAGTCGTTCCACCTCACTGGTGCGCTTGACCTGCTCGAGATAGGTCGCGAACTCCGCCTCAGCCGCTGTCCCGGCAGCAAGTTCCGCCGCCAGGTCGGAGTCAGCCGCCACGACGAAGAACGTCGCGCCGTAGAGCGTGTCGGGGCGCGTTGTGTAAACCGTCACGGGAGCCGGTCGGCCCTCGATGACGAACTGCACATTCGCGCCGGTCGACCGGCCAATCCAGTTGCGCTGCATGAGCAGCACCTTGTCGGGCCACGCACCCTCGAGCTGCGTCATGTCATCGAGCAGACGATCGGCATAGTCCGTGATGCGCAGGTACCACTGGGTGAGCTTCTTCTTCGTCACCAGGTTGTCGCAGCGCTCGCACTGCCCCTGCACGACCTGCTCGTTGGCCAGCACTGTCTGGCAGGACGGACACCAGTTGACATTGCTCGCCTTGCGATATGCCAGTCCCCGCTTGAACATCTGCAGGAAGAACCACTGGTTCCAGCGGTAGTACTCCGGATCGCAGGTGTTGAGCACCCGCGTCCAGTCGAAGGAACAGGCATAGCGACGCATCGACGAGCGCTGCTGGGCGATGTTGGCATAGGTCCACTCGCGCGGATCCTCCTGCCGCTTGATGGCCGCGTTCTCTGCCGGAAGTCCGAAGGCATCCCACCCGATCGGGTGCAGGACGTTGTAGCCCTGTTGCACGCGGTAGCGGGCGATCACATCGCCGAGCGCATAGGCCTCGGCGTGACCCATGTGGAGGTCGCCCGAGGGGTAGGGGAACATGTCGAGGACGTACATCCGCGGCCGCGGGTCCTCGTCGCCACCGGCGCGGAACGGCTCGAGTCGATCCCAGACCGGGAGCCACCGCTCCTGGATCGCCTCGACGTCGTAGGTTTCCGCTTCAGGTGTCGTCTGCTCAGCCACGCGCGAAGGCTACCGAACATTGCAGCGGTGCCGATCCGTCACCATCCGGCCGCGCGCAGCCCGGCGGCGAGGGCATGACCCACAGCCTCGTGCGCCGACCACGACCAGTGCAGCCCATCAGGATTGCCCGACCCCTCCCTCAGTGACGGCTCGACAAGCGGATCGGCATCGACAAAGGCGCAGCCGTGCTCTTGAGCCGCTTCCGACATCGACCGCACCGCCGCCGCATGATGCCGCTGGGTGGGGTACGCCGATGACCGGTGCGGTGACGGGCCGAGCACGACGATCGGCACCCCGGGACGCCAGTGCCGGGCTGCCGTGACGATGCGGGCGAGGTAGTGCTCCGTCACAGGCGCGGGCAGTTGCCGCAGCCCACCCCCCGTGAAGCGGATGAGGGTCGGGCTGGCAGCCAGCAGG
>CAZLHZ010000174.1:3855-5230 GCA_964559285.1 uncultured Actinomycetes bacterium
CGGCCGCACATAGGGCACCGACTCGCGCCACCATGTGGGCACGGCAGCCGGGAGCTGGTCCATGCCACCGACCCCGATCACGAGTCCGTCGGCCCGCGGCAGGTAGACCCCCCACGCGACCGGGTCCTTGGTCAGCGCCCACCACGCATCTCGCATGGTCCAGCCCGGTCGCGCGAGCAGATCAACGCTGATGTCGCCGCCGAGATCAGCCGCGCAGACCTCGGGATAGAGCTGCGGGTGCGTCGGCACAACCGGACCCTGCGGTCCGTGGAAGGCCAGGGAGTCGGCCAGCACCAGCAGCGACGGCACGACTACTCCGACAGGTCGAGCCACTCCGATGACAGGGTGAACTGTGCGAGCGCATCGGGATCGATCTCGACACCGATGCCGGGGCCGGTGGGCACGCTGATGTGTCCATCCTCCAGGACGAACGGTGCGGTGAGGTCACGTGCGAAGTAGCGCGCCGATCCGGAGGTGTCGCCGGGCAGGGTGAATCCAGGCAGCGCCGCGAGCGCAAGGTTCGCTGCGCGTCCGATGCCGGTCTCGAGCATGCCCCCGCACCACACCGGGATGCCACGCTCGACACACGCGTCGTGGATGCGCACCGACTCAAGGTAGCCCCCGACGCGGCCGGGCTTGATGTTGACGATCTCGCAAGCACCTGACTCGATGGCATCGATCGCGATCTGCGTCGACAGGATCGACTCGTCCAGACACACGGGTGTGCGCATCTCCCGCGCAAGGATCGCGTGCCCTGCGATGTCTTCCTCATCGAGCGGCTGTTCGATGAGGAGCAGGTCGAAGTCATCCAACTGGGCGAGGTGTGCACCATCGGTGCGGTGGTAGGCCGTGTTGGCATCAACCTGCAGGAGGATGTCCCCAAAGCGCTCACGCACCGCGCGCACCGGTGCGATGTCCCAGCCGGGTTCGATCTTGAGCTTGATCCGCAGATAGCCAGCATCGAGGTAGCCCTGCACCGTGTCGAGCAGCGCCGGAATCGACGACGCAATGCCGACGGACACACCCGTAGGCACCCGATCCTTCACCGCGCCGAGCCGCACCGCGAAGGACTCCCCTCGGGCACGCAGGTCAGCATCGAGGATCGCCGTCTCCACGGCATCGAGATATTCGCTGGAGGACGCCGGTGCCGTCATCGCGACGCACTCGGACCATCCCTCGGCCAGGTCGGTGACGACATGGACGAGCAGCACCTCGTGCATCGTCTCGGTGCCGAAGGAGGTGCGGAACGGGGCTACGAGGGGAACCGCCACACGACGGAACTCGACCGCCTGGAGTCTCATGCGGGTGACTCTAGGCGGTCGAGTTCAGCAGGTGTGCCGGGATCACCCGATGGTGGCGTTGGTGACCTTCCCAT
>CAZLHZ010000175.1:0-4793 GCA_964559285.1 uncultured Actinomycetes bacterium
ACTCGGCGACCTTAGCCCCGTGCCCGCTCTGCTATGGCTCCGGCTCGGCGATAAACACCATTGAGACGGTCCAGCACTCCGGGCCACGTCGACTCCGGTGGTGTCCCCGCGTTGTGGGCCCGCACCATCGCGAGCTCGGCTGGGTTTGCCGCAATCCGCGACAGCACGGCCGCCATGTCCCCATCACTAGCGGTCACGAACCCATTGACCCTGTCCCGGATGAACTCTGTGCTCCCGCTCTGTGACCGGATCACAACCGGAAGCCCACAGGTGCGTGCCTCCAGTGCGGCGAGTCCGAAAGCTTCCTTGACTGACGGCTGGACGAAGACATCCGCTCGCGCGAACACCTGCTGGATCTGATCCGCTGTCAGCCGACCCGTGAATGTCACCGGGATGCCTTGCCGTGCCACATACCGCTGTGCACGCCGGCGCAACGGTCCATCACCGATGATGACCGCCCGCAGCCCCAAGCCGAGCGCATTGACCCTCCCTACGATTCTCAGCAGGGCCTCAAGCCGTTTGCGCGGTGCCAGTCGCATGACGGAGACCGCCACCACGTACTCGTGTGGGACAACCGGCACGACCGGCCACAGCAGCGGATCGATTCCATTGGGGATGACAGTGACCGACCGCGATGACGTCATTCCTCGGCGTACCCGATCAGCAGCAACCCCACTCACCGCCGTCAGCTCTGCGGGCCATCGAGACCAGCGTAGGAGCACGTCTGCGCCGCGGTACAGGCTCCGGGCCAATGCGCCCCAGACGCAGTGGATGGTGATCACCGTTGGGAGCCCCAGACGGGTCGCTGTGCGAATGGCTGACCACGCGAACGGCGAGACGACCCCGAGATGCACATGGACGACGTCCGGTCGCAGATCGGCGAGCGCTCTCCTGAGGTGCACGCCTGCCCGTGGGTGGACGGGGAGGTCACCCGGGAGCCGCATGGAGATCCGGTCCACCCGGATCCCGTCCAGACCGGTCAGTCCTGTAGAGGGGCCAGCGGACGTCGCCGTGATGACGGCGACCTCTGCACCGCGCTCCCTCTGCTGGAGCGCGAGGGCGCGCACCTGAGTCTCGATCCCACCCGTCCGCGGCAGATAGCAGTCGCTGACGTGGACGATTCTCACGGGGGCGACGGTACGGCAGGATGGCATCGTGCCCAAGACCCTGGTGTTCCTGCATGCCCATCCGGACGATGAGGCCCTGCTCACCGCCGGAACGATGGCCCGAGCAGCCTCCGCGGGTCACCGCGTCATCCTCGTCATGGCCACCGACGGTTCCGGAGGCCTGGCGGCGTCCGACTACGCCGCCGATCTGGCCGCGATCCGCATGCGGGAGCTTGCCCAGTCAGCCGACGTGCTCCGCGTGGCGCGGACCATCATGCTCGGTCTTCCCGACGCGGGGCTGCGCGGGGAGACCCTCGATGGGTTCGCCCACCGTGACCTGTCGGCCCTCGCCGACTCACTCACGCTGGCACTGTCCGACGAGATCGTGGACACGCTCGTGGGGTACGACGCCGCCGGTGGCTACGGTCATCCAGATCACAAGGCGATCCACCGAATGACACACCTGCTCTCTGCGCGGCTGCCGACTCCGCACCGGCTCTACGAGGCCACACTCCCTCGGGAGCCGATCCAGACTGCGGTCCGGCTTGCCGCTCGTCTGCACCTCACGCCGCCGGATTTCGATCCGGCCGAGTTCGACGGCTGCTTCACGGCGCGACGGGACATCACGACACGCGTGCGCGTGCGCCGATGGCTCGATCAGAAGCGCGCCGCCCTTGCCGCGCATGCCAGCCAGGCGAGTTCCGACGGTTCAACGCGCACCCTGGATGTTCTCGGCCGTCTACCCACGCCGGTGTTCTCAGCTCTCATGGGAACGGAGTACTACCGACGTCTGCGGTGACTTTTCACTGTAGAGAGCAACCACCTGCGCTGACAGATCGTCCGCATTGTGATCGCACCATGTGACGAGGGGATCGCGGCGCATCCATCGCATCTGTCGGCGCGCGAATCGTCGCGTTGCCAACGCGGTCTGAGCTTGAGCCTCCTCCTCCGACAATTCGCCAGCGATCTGCGCGAGTGCCTGCGAGTAGCCGATGGCCTCCGCAGCAGTCCGACTCAGTCCCCCACTCTGGAGTCCGCGCGTCTCGTCCACCATCCCGCCGGCCCACATCCCACGCACTCGTTCCTCAATCCGACGATCAAGGTCCTCCAACGGCACCTGAAGGCCGATCCGGACACTGGGGTACGCCGGCACCGGCGCGAACCGGGCCGGGAACGGCCTTCCCGTGACCGCGATGAACTCCAAGGCTCGGACAATCCGGCGGCCATTCCCGGGAAGGATCAGCTCCGCGGCTGCCGGGTCCTGACCGCTGAGGCGGCGATGAAGGTGAGCAGCACCCTCGCGTGCCAGCTCGTCCTCAAGGTCAGCACGCACCCGGGCGTCGATACCACCGAATTCGAGGTTGTCAATGAGAGCGCTGATGTACAACCCCGACCCACCAACGACGACCGGCACCCGACCCGCTGCCCTGACCTCGTCGATCGCGACTCGTCCGCACGCCTGAAACTCGGCGACCGTCGCCTCGTCCGAGGGCTCGAGAATGTCGATGAGGTGGTGCGGGACACCCCGGCGGTCGGCAGGCGGCACCTTGGCCGTGCCGATGTCCATCCCACGGTAGATCTGCATCGAATCGGCACTGATGATCTCGGCGTCCAGGCGACGCGCGACGTCAATCGCGAGGGCACTCTTGCCCGACGCTGTGGGCCCGACAAGGGCGAGGATGGGGGGCAATCCTGATTCGACAGACGTCGCCGACGTCATCGCACCGGCATGGCGGGCATGCCCAGCATCGTGGCAGTAGAGACGTCTGCCGTCCGGACCTGCCACGCATCCCCCGCTCGCGTGCGCCTCGTCGTCACGATGCGATCCGCAACCAGGTGGTGTGGTGCGGCATAGGTCACCTCGGCCACGACGAGGTCACCGGGACGCACCTCGTCTTCGGGACGTGCGACGTGCACCAGTCGATTGTCGGCTGCCCGACCGCTGAGGCGTTCGGTGCGGTCATCCTTGCGACCCTCCCCTTCGGCTAGGAGCACCTCCACCTCGGTCCCGACAAGGGCGCGATTCTCGGCCCACGCGATGTCATTGACGGTGGCAACGAGCCGCTGGTAGCGCTCGGACACCACCTCGGACGGGACCTGATCCGACATCACCGCCGCAGGGGTGCCCGGGCGGGGACTGTATTGAAAGGTGAAAGCGCTGGAGAAGCGAGCCTGTCGCACCACCTCGAGGGTCGCCTCGAAGTCCTCTTCCGTCTCACCCGGGAATCCCACGATGATGTCCGTCGTGATGGCCGCGTGCGGAATCTGTGATCGCACGGCACCGAGGATGCCGAGGTATCGGTCAGAACGGTAGGACCGGCGCATGCGCTGGAGCACAGCGTCACTGCCGGATTGCAGCGGCATGTGCAGGTGCGGCATGACGGAGGGAGTCTGCGCCATCGCCTCGATGACATCGCTGGTGAAGTCACGCGGATGCGGACTGGTGAATCGAATGCGCTCCAGGCCTGGGATCCGACCGCACGCCCGCAGGAGCTCGGCGAACGCGGTCGGATCACCGAATTCCACCCCGTAGGCGTTGACGTTCTGGCCCAGCAGGGTGACCTCGATGACGCCTTCGGCAACGAGTGCCTCCACCTCGGCAAGGATGTCCCCCGGCCTGCGGTCACGCTCGCGACCGCGCAGAGCGGGCACGATGCAGAACGTGCACGTGTTGTTGCACCCGACGCTGATGGACACCCAGGCGGCGTAGACGGATTCACGACGAGTGGGCAGGGTCGAGGGAAAGACCTCGAGGGATTCCAGAATCTCCACCTGCGCTTCCTGCTGGACGCGCGCCCGCTCAAGCAGGGCCGGCAGGGAGCCGAGATTGTGGGTTCCGAAGACGACATCGACCCAGGGGGCGCGCCGGATGACCTCACCCCGGTCTTTCTGCGCCAGACAGCCGCCTACCGCGATCTGCATTCCGGGCTGCACCTGTTTGCGCGGGGCAAGGTGTCCCAGGTTCCCGTAGAGGCGATTATCTGCGTTCTCACGGACGGCACAGGTGTTGAACACGACCAGATCGGCCTCCTCGCCCGGCTCGGCAGGGAGGTAGCCGGCCGCGTCGAGGACACCGGAGATCCGCTCCGAGTCATGTGCATTCATCTGACACCCGTAGGTGCGCACCTCATAGCGGCGGACGGTCTGACTCACGGGCAAAGCCTACGACCCGAGGGCACTCACCACGGCACGCGCAACCCGCAGGCAGCGCTCGGTGCCGTATCCCCGTCGAGCGAGCATGGCCGCCAGCCGCTGGACCTTGGTTGCCGGGTCGAGCGCGGTCATGGTCCGCAGTTTGCGTTCAGCGAAGCGGTTCGCGACATCCTCCTCGTTGTCGTCATCCACCACGGCGAGAGCGACCTCAGCAACATGATCCTCCACCCCACGTCGGCGAAGCTCGTGGACCAATGCTCGCCGACCGAGCCCTCGGCTGCGCTGCTTGGACCGGATGACGAGGCCGGCATAGGCCTCGTCATCGATGAGACCAATCTCCTCGCACCAGTCCAGCACTCGCGTCGCGACACCGTCCTCGACGCCACGCTCAAGCAGGCGATTCTCAAGCTCCGCACGACTGCGCGGCGATGCATTGAGTGCGCGCAGGACGATGGTGCGGGCGACTGACTCCGGGTCGGCCTCCTCATGCAGGTCCGCCAGCGACCCGGGAGTGGGGTCGGTTCTCATTCGTCG
>CAZLHZ010000175.1:4848-5202 GCA_964559285.1 uncultured Actinomycetes bacterium
CCGATGCCGGTCGGGCCGCACCGATGCCGAGGGCGTCCTTGATCTTCTTCTCGATCTCATCGGCAAGATCCGGATTGTCACGCAGGAAGATGCGTGAGTTCTCCTTGCCCTGGCCGAGCTGATCGCCGTCATATGTGTACCACGCACCGGACTTGCGGATGATCCCGTTGTCGACACCCATGTCGATGAGGCTGCCCTCCCGGGAGATGCCCTCGCCGTAGAGGATGTCGAACTCCGCCTGCTTGAAGGGCGGGGCGACCTTGTTCTTGACGACCTTCACGCGGGTGCGATTGCCCACCGCCTCGGTGCCACCCTTGAGCGTCTCGATGCGCCGGACGTCCAGACGCACAGACG
>CAZLHZ010000176.1:0-5196 GCA_964559285.1 uncultured Actinomycetes bacterium
CACGTCCCTGCATCATCGCGGCAGCGGCGTGATTCAACTGCAGCACCGACGTGATGTTGAGCGCCAGCATCAGCTCCTCCTCCTCGATCGGAGCCCGCGGAAAGGGTGCGGTTGTCCCGACTCCGGCGGCAGTCACGAGCAGGTCAATGGGCCACTGCTGCGAGAGCATTCGCCCGGCAACCTGCTCGACGCCGGTTGACGACGCGAGGTCTGCCGCCAGCACCTCGTGTGTCCCGCTTCGCGGTGCGGGCAGCTCCGCGATGAGCGAGGTGAGCCGGTCGGCATCCCGCGCCACCGCACACACTGCCCAACCACGGTGCGCCAACTCGACCGCCAGCGCGCGCCCGATTCCCGATGACGCACCCGTGACGAGTGCCCGCCCCGGCAGCAGGGGTGTCACCGGACGCCCAGCCCCCCATCAGGACGCAGCACCTCTGCGGTCATTCCTCGGGCTGCAGGGGAGGCGAGGAAGAGGTACAGCTCAGCAAGTTCCTCCGGCTCCATGATCGTGCCGAGCGGATTGCGGCTGCGGATGAGCTCGCGTTTGGCCTCCGCATCGGTGAACAGCCCGCGACTGGAGCCGTCAGCCTCCACCGCCTGCAGTCTCGTCATGATGCCCCCCGGTGCCACTCCGTTGACGCGAACATCCGGGGCCAACGTACGAGCCGCCCACTTGAGAACCCCGTGTGCGGCGTACTTCGCAGCGGTGTACCCCAGGCCCGCACCGGTCTGTCCCGCCAGAAACGCGGTATCAGACAGCGTCATCACAATGCACCCGCGGCTGGCGCGTAGAGCTGCCTCAGCTGCCTGGATCGCTAGCACGTAGCCAACAACATCGACGTCAAACACCCGGCGCATGACCGTCGCCACTTCATCCGGAGGGCTGCTCAGATTGATGCCCCCATCGTGCACTCCCGCATTGGCGACGAGCACATCCAGTCCACCAGCGGCTGTGACCGCCGTGGCGACTGCTGACGCATGGCACTGCGGATCGGTCACATCTCCCAGGACGCTCACCTGCGCGGCGGGCGCCTCGACGAGGTCGAGACTCACGACGTGAGCTCCCTCGCGCCGGAAAGCCTCGGCGACCGCGGCACCTATTCCGGATGAGGCTCCGGTGACGAGAACTGAACGCACCTGCATCACCCCGGGATGTCTCAGTCGAAGGTCTTCGGTCCGGGGTCCCGGACCAGCTGCATGGTGGTGCAGCGGATTCCGCCGCCGTACTTGATGACCTCATCGTAGGCGACCTCGATCACTTCAATGCCCGCCTCCTGCACCACACGCTTGGTCTTCGGGGCACCTGCGGGCATGACGACCAGACCGGGCTCGATCGTGATCATGTTGACCGGTGCGAGCAGTTCCTGCTCGGCGCGATCCGCCTCAATCAGGGTGTAGCCGATCGAGTGCAGGTAGCGCAGGGTTTCAAAGTCGCACCACGCGGGATAGACCAGCGCGAGGCGTGGGCCCAGTGGCGCCACCCACATATCCGCGTGCATCCAGCCGAAGATCTCCGGGTGATAGTGATGCATAGGTCCGGGCGTGCGCGCCGTCCACACGGTGTATCCCGCTCGCTCCAGGATGGGCTGAATCTGGGCGAGGCCATCACTGTTGCAGTCCTGGCTGAGCATGGCGACGATGAAGTCGTCCGACATCCGCGTGAAGGCACCTCCCTCGCAGACACCCTTGCCGTGCACGGTGTAGAGGATCGGACAGCCAATCGACTGGAGGTACTGGGAAACGTAGCGTGAGCGGCCGCGCCAGTATGGTGCGCCCTCGCGAGCAATGATCGCTCCACCGTTGATGACGAATCCTGCTGCAGCGGAGACTGCACGCTTGAGTGGCCCATAGGCAGAGCGCGGTGTCTCGGGATACTCGAAGATGCGCACATCGATGCCTAGGCCCCGGTAGGTCTCCATGAGCCCGTGATGCTGCTCGCGCATCACCTCAAGGTTGGGAAGGTCGCCGCCGTAGAGGAAGAAGGCGCGATTCTGGTCGTACTCCGGCAGCACTTCAACCGCAGTCGGTGGACTCATCGCGACCTGCCGCAGGCGGCCGATGCCTTGCGCTCCCCAGCGCTGGCCCCAAACAGCCTCGATCTCATCGAGGAAGTCGACATCCTCGTGGTAGCTCAGGTACTGCGGGGGTGATCCCTTGCGGTACGCCGGAATGCTCGTGAAATCGAAATTGGCCATGTCATCCTCCGAGGATGTGACTCGGCCGGGACATCCTCGTGGATGTCCCGGCCGAGTCCTGCTGGTTAGATCGGGTCCTTGCCGTCGATCTGAGCCTGCGTCAGAACACCCGCGTTGTCCTTGTCGATGAACAGGCCGGGCGTCGGAACGTAGTGTCCGGCCGGGGCCTTGCCATTCGCGAAGTCCAGAGCGGTCTGGAACGCGATCGCACCCCACTCGTAGGCGAGGTAGGAGAGCGTCAGGGTGTACTTGCCTTCCTTGACCAGGGCCACAGCGTCGGGCTGCGCATCCCAGCCGGCCGTTGCGACCGTCGTGGGATCAATGCCCACGCCCTCAAGCGCCTGCACCACGCCGACACCGATGTTGTCGGTGCTGCTCATGATGCCCTGGACATCGGGGTTGGCCGTGAGCACCGAGGTCGCAACGTTGACGGCGGTGGCGGTCTGAAGGTCCTCGACCACAGACTCGTTCACGACCTTGACGTCCGGGTTCTCGGCCAGCGAGGCCTCCCAGCCCTTCTTCTGAAGCTGGACGAAGGCGATCTGCGGCGGGCCCGTCATCAGGACGATGTTGCCCTTGCCACCCATGGCCGCGATCATCCGGTCCATGGTCTGCTTGCCGTAGTCGACGAGGTCGGGGCCGACGAAGGCATCCTCGTTGGCATCATCCACCTTGTTGGCCGCCGAGATCATCTTGACTCCGGCATCGCGAGCCGCCTGGTAGGCGGGCACCATGGCCGTGGCATCCACCGGGGAGCAGATGATGGCTGCCACACCGTTGGTGACCATGTTCGCGATCTGGTTGGTCTGGGTCTCAACCTCGGCATTGGCATCGGCGTAGATGATCTCAACGCCGGCCTTGGCAGCGGCATCCTCGATGCCCTGCTTCATGACGGCGTAGATCGGGATGCGCTCGGTGTAGAAGCTCACGCCGATCTTGATCTGCGGGGCAGCCGACGAGGTCGGTGCCGCGCTGGAGCTGGTCGGGGCAGGCGCGGCGCTCGACGAGGAGGAGCCACCACCTCCGGACGAGCATGCCGCAAGCAGGCCAGCGGCGGCAACCGCTGCCACCACCGCGACCTTGGATCCGATTCGTAGCACTGGTACTCCTCCTAGTGATGTGAAGTGCTGTGCATTCCGCGGGCGAGGGTCCGCGGAAACCTGTCGTTCTACCTTCGTCGTCGCAGGGCCTCTGAGCAGGCGGCGAGGATGAAGACGGCACCCACCGCGACCTGCTGCAGCGCGTAGTCGATGCCGAGGATGTCGAGTCCGTTCTGGACGACCGCGATCAGCAGGATGGCGAGGAAGGTTCGCAGCATCGAACCGGAGCCACCGAGAATCGATGTCCCGCCGAGGATCACCGCAGCAGTGGCATAGAGCGTAAGGGTCGTGCTGATGTTGGACGATCCCGCCTGAACGCGCGCCGTCAGCAGGATGCCTGCGATGCCAGCGCAGAGACCAGCAATGAGGAAGTTCGTGAGCCGGATGCCCGCCACGGGGATGCCCGAGAGATAGGCCGCTCCCTGATTGCCACCGACGGCGAAGACACGCACTCCGAAGTTCGTGAAGTGCAGGATGACTCCGCCGACGATGAAGACGAGGAGCATGAACCAGACAAGGCTGGGGATGCCGAGAATGACCGTCTTTGCCAGTGCGCCGAATTCCGGCGGCAGACCGGAGATCGTCAGACCCTTGGTGAGGTAGATCGAGACCCCGGTTGCCACCACCCCCGTGCCCAGGGTCGCGATGAACGCCGGCACTTTGAGGTACGCCGACAGCAGGCCGTTGGCCGCGCCGATCACCAGGCTCGTGAGGACGCCAATCCCGACAGCGGCCACCCAGTTGAGATTCCAGTTGGCCATGGCCGTGGCCGTCATGACTCCCGAGAGGAGCACGTTGGCGCCGATGGACAGGTCGAGGTCTCCACCGATGATGACGAAGGTCGCTCCCACCGCCGCCATGCCGATGATGGACCCCTGGACGAGGATCTGGGTGAAGTTCCGTCCCGAGAAATACACCGGGGACAGGATCGAGAGCAGCACGATGAGAGCAATGAGGAGGGTCGGCACGAACGCCGCCTCCATCGACAGCCGGGGTCGCCAGGCGGTTCCCGCCTGCGCTGAACCGGTCTTGGTGTCGCTCATACCCATACCTCCCTCTCGGCGTCACCGAGATTCCCGGCGGCCATTGCCTGGGTCAGGGCCTGCCTTGTCGGCTTCTTGTCACCCACATTTGAGATCTCGTCGACGATCTCACCCGCATGCATGACATAGATGCGGTGGGCGATCGTGCGCACTTCCTCGAGATCGGAACTGCTGAAGAGGACGGAGCCGCCGGACTCAGCAAAGCCGATGAGATAGCGATGAATCTCCTGACGTGCACCAATGTCCACGCCCTGCGTCGGCTCCTGGATCACGAGGATGCTCGAGCCGCCCACGTGCCAGCGCCCCAGCATCACCTTCTGCTGATTGCCGCCGGAGAGGGACTTCACCGGTTGGTCGACAGACGACAGTCTGATGTCGAACACCTGCTGGCTCTCGCGGGCGGCCTCGCGGAGCTTGCCGCGACGGGTGAAGCCACCGCTGGAGAAATTGCTCAGACTGGAGAGTCCGATGTTCTTGGCGACCGATGACTCAAGCACGAGCCCGGTCGCCTTGCGGTCGATCGGGACGGCACCGATGCCGAGCCGCTGGGCGGCGCGACGCGAGGAGAAGGCATGCTCCACGCCATCCACCTCAACGCGGGCCATCTTTGACGTGCGCACTCCGGCGGCCGTGTCCAGCAGGGTCGAGACACCCGAGCCAATGAGACCAATGACGCCGACAATCTCGCCTGACCCCACCGCGATCTCGACGGGCAGGGCATCGGGTCGCTGCTCGGCCAGGGAGACTGGATCGCCTCGACCTTCATCAACTCGCTGCTCACCACGCTCGACTTCACCGTCAACTACGATCAGGTCTTCGGCGGCGAAGCCGGAGAGCAGCCCGAGATGGGCACCTTCA
>CAZLHZ010000177.1:0-3098 GCA_964559285.1 uncultured Actinomycetes bacterium
CCCGCAATGCCTGGATTGAGGAGGTGGACTTCGAGGTCCGCGTCTTCGGCATGGATGGCGAGGATGAGCTCCCTGCTGATGTGGAGTACCTCTTCTGGGTCGGCTGCGCAGGCGCCTTCGAGGATCGAGCGAAGAAGACCACGAAGGCGGTGGCGGAGCTCCTCCACATTGCGGGCGTCAACTTCATGGTGCTGGGTGAAGGGGAGACCTGCACGGGTGATCCGGCGCGGCGTGCCGGCAATGAGTTCCTCTTCCAGATGCAGGCCATGCAGAACGTGGAGATGCTCAACACCATCAAGGCGCGCAAGATCGTCGTCACCTGCCCGCACTGCCTCAACACACTCGGCCGTGAGTACCCGCAGAACGGTGGACACTACGAGGTGGTGCACCACTCCCAGCTGCTCGCCACGCTCGTTCGCGAGGGGCGTCTCACCCCGGTGACCCCGGTGGGTGATGGCGACAGCGTGACGTACCACGATCCGTGCTACCTCGGTCGCCACAACAAGGTCTACACGCCTCCGCGCGACCTCATCGCTGCCCTCCCCGGTGTGCGGCTCGTCGAGATGGAGCGAAGCGGGGACAAGTCCTTCTGCTGCGGCGCGGGTGGTGCGCGAATGTGGATGGAGGAGCGCATCGGCACCCGTGTCAACGGCAATCGCGCGGACGAGGCGATCGGGACCGGTGCCTCCAAGGTCGCCGTGGCGTGTCCGTTCTGCAGCGTCATGCTCAACGACGCGATCACCTCGCGGCAGACCGGCGGTGAGGCCGCGGGCGTGGAAGTGGTCGACGTCGCCACGCTCCTGCTGGACGGCGTACGCCCCCCCTAATCTCCGCTCGACGCAACGGTGTGGTCGCTCAACCCGGCCCTTCCACCCCCGCTCAACGGAACGGTGTGGTTGCTCAACCCGGCCCTTCCGCAACCACACCATTGCGTCGAGCAGCGAAAGGACGTCGAGCAGCTGGGGACTGGCTCAGACCAGTGCATCCAGCAGATGGCGCCGGAGGTCCGGGTCTCCTGTGAGAACATCCGCCGGCATCCACCGGATCACGGTGTAACCCGCGCGCTCCAAGGCAATCTGCCGCCGCTTCTCCTGAAGCAGGATCTCGGGGTCGACGTACTTGCGTGCCCCATCGCACTCACCGATGACCCCGTGCTCGGGCCACAGGAAATCCGTCCAGTACGTCGTGCCATCAGCGACCGTCACCGGGGCTCCGCACAGAGGGGTCGGCAGATCCCACAGAATGAACCGAACCCGCGACCAAGACTCTGCGGGGACTCCGATGCTGGCTCCGCCCAGCCCACCGCTCGTCGCGCTCGTCGGATACCGGGCCATCCGATCTGGCGTGACAGTACATCCCGAAGCTGGTGAGCTGCTGCATCCCGTTCCGCCTCATCGTGGACGCGGGCGCGCAGGTCTCGAACGGCCAGAGTCTGCGGGCCACGGGTGCCCATGAGGAGTCGTGCGGCTGCATCGATCAGCATCTGAGCGTCGAAGATCGAGGACCGCCGCGCCATATCGATGGCGGTTCTCGCCACGGTGGTGACCCGAAGACCGACAAGAGTCGTCACATCCTCAGCATCCAGTGGACTGGTGTGCACCCGCGCCGTGGGACCCGAGCGCCAGCGAGAAGTGGGAATGGTGAGGTGAGGACTCGGAGGCACTCCGGCACGTCCCGGAAGCGGCAGTCCGTGGCACACGAGGGCACTGGTATGGCTCACGACCGAGTTCGGCAGCGCGCGAGTCGCAGCGAGCCCCTGCTGGATATGCATCGCGCGAGGGTCGCTACCGGCAGCGATGACCACGTACATCCCGCGGCTCCCTCTCCGCACCGTCTCCGCCGCCACTGCCGCCCGCAACTGCGCGCGGGTGATGCCGAGCGCAGCGACATCAGCACATGTGAGGGGTGCAGCGCCCGCCGCAGCACTCATCAGCGCCGCCGTGCGGTCAGGGCCTGGTCCGGAACGTCGTGGGGACATGCCCGCACGGTGCCGGATGTCGATCCGAGAGCTCCGCCATTGTCCACAGGCTGGACGGCGTACGCCCGCGTTAATCTCCGCTCAACGGAACGGTGTGGTCGCTCAACCCGGCCCTTCCGCGACCACACCATTCCGTCGAGTAGCGAAAGGGGACTGGGTCAGACCTCCGTGCGGTGGAAGTTCGCGAACGAGCGGCTCGGCGTGGGGCCACGCTGGCCCTGATAGCGCGAACCGTAGACCGCGGAGCCGTAGGGGTGCTCTGCGGGCGACGAGAGCCGGAAGAGGCACAGCTGGCCGATCTTCATCCCGGGCCACAGCTTGATCGGCAGGGTCGCCACGTTGCTCAGCTCCAACGTCACATGCCCGGTGAAACCCGGGTCGATGAACCCGGCGGTGGAGTGGGTCAGCAGCCCGAGCCGGCCCAGTGAGGATTTGCCCTCCAGGCGGCCGGCAATGTCATCGGGGAGCGAGACGACTTCGTACGTCGATGCCAGGGCGAACTCGCCCGGGTGAAGGATGAACGCCTCCGTCGGCTCGGTCTCGACCAGTCGGGTCAGGTCGGGCTGCTCCTCGGCCGGATCGATGTGCGGGTAGCGGTGGTTCTCGAACACGCGGAAGTAGCGGTCAAGACGGACGTCAACGCTGGAGGGCTGCACCATGCCCGGGTCGAAGGGGTCCAAGCCCACTCGGCCGGAGGAGATCTCGGCACGGAGGTCGCGGTCGCTCAGCAGCACGGGTGGAGGCTACCGGACCCGGGACGGCGCAGGGCAGGTCTGGCATACTGAGCGAGGCGGCCGGCACTCACCGGCAGTGCTTGCGGGTGTAGTTCAATGGCAGAACATCAGCTTCCCAAGCTGACAGCGCGGGTTCGATTCCCGTCACCCGCTCACGCGAAGGTCCGAGGCGATAGCCGAGGACCTTCTTGCGTGTGCGGTGGATGTCATCGTCGGGGATCGGGAGGAGGACCAGCGCAGCGGTCCGACGGATCCCGTCACCCGCTCACGCGAAGGTCCGAGGCGACAGCCGAGGACCTTCTTGCGTGTGCGGTGGATGTCATCATCGGGAATCGGGAGGAGGACCAGCGCAGCGGTCCGACGGATCCCGTCACCCGCTCACGCGA
>CAZLHZ010000177.1:3198-5185 GCA_964559285.1 uncultured Actinomycetes bacterium
TCACGCGAAGGTCCGAGGCGACAGCCGAGGACCTTCTTGCGTGTGCGGTGGATGTGGTGAGAGCGGTGACCGGGTCCTGCCACCGCCTGCAGCCACTACCCCACCGGCACCCGGTCGCTGAAGTACCGCCTCGCCGAGGCGTTGTACATCAGCCACAGCAGGACGACATCAAGCGCCACCTCGAGCACGACACCGATGAGGACGCCCCCACGGAAGCCCTGACTCAAAGTGGCGAGGGACGAGAGGATCCGGATCGCCACGATGATCGTGAGGAGGATTCGCGCCACGTTGCTCCCCTTGGCCACGAAGATGGCGAGCAGGATGGTGAGCACCGAGACGATGAACAGGCCGATGGCACCGCCGATCATGAGGCCGCCGAGCACCGGGGCGATCTGGACGGCATCACCGATGCTCATGCCGTTCTGGATGAGCAGCTTCTCCACCTCTGCCACCGATGTTGCAGCGATTACGATGCCGAAAATGAGTACAAGGAATCCGATGAAGAGGCTGGCCGCAATCGAGATCCACATGAGGATGACGAGGACGGTGACCGAAGCCGGTCGGGTGAGGACCTTCGGTGGGACGTACGCCGGTGCCGGGGCCTCCTCGGGCTGACCGACTCCATCGGGGGTGGGTTCGCTCATGGCGTCACGATAGCCGCAGGGCCGGTTCATCACGTGACATTTCCGCCACCAAATCCCTAAGTCACCACGGGCTGACCGACTGCCACCACCGACTGGCGGCGCGGATTGTGCAGCGCTAGGAGGTAGATCACCGCAGCCACGACGAGCAGCAGTCGATAGCCCGTCACGAGGGAGAGGTACTCCAGGCATCCACCCAGCATGGCGCCGAAGAGATTGATCCCGAATGCCAGCGCCGGCCGAGGCGTGTCCTTGAACCGATTGGTGAAGAGCAGGTTCGCGAAGAAGATTGGCGCAAAGGCGAGCAGAACAGCGCAGACAATGCGCAGCGGCAGCGCCAGCGGCAGCAGGGCTGAGTTCGGGATGACAAACGCGATCGCCAGTGATCCGAAGAGGGCCGTGATGATGACCGGCTCCGGGATCCGCGGGAACCTCCGCGTCGTCTCGATGGCCAGCAGCACCATGATGAGGATGCCACCGAACGCGATGGCATTGACCAGCCATGTCGTGCCAAAGAGCAGGGCAAAGGTCGTGATGCTCTTGGTCTCCATGAGCAGAAACGCAGCTCCCATGAAGAACAGGTCGCGCGACCGCCACGCCTCACGGGCTGTGCCGCCACGGCCGGAGCGGTCGCGCACCGTCAACCAGATGGTGAGTGCCGCGAACACGAGCACCAGCCCGAGCACGACGACGTAGTTGCTCGGGATCGTGACATCGCGGAGGTAGAGGAACGGTCGATCGTCATTGACCGGCGCGGGGGCGGCCGCCACGTCGGTCAGCTCCGGACGCCCGGGGGGACACACCTGATTGCCCACCTGAACGGCCGCCCCGATGGAGGCGAATCCCTGCTTCTGGATGTCCGTCACGCACGGCGTGTGGCCGAATGCCTGAGCCACCGTGGCCGAGAGACGCTGGACGAGCCAGTCCTGACGATAGAAGTTGTACATCGCGAAGCCACCCTCGTCCGTCAGGTGCTCACGCACCTTCTGCAGCGACTCCGCGGTGAAGAGGTAGGACTCGAGGCGCAACTGACTGGAGCCGGACACCAGAGTGAGTGAATCCGGAAGAGCGAAGAGGATGAGGTCGTACTTCTTGTCCGTCGACGACAGGAAGGCACGTCCGTCATTGATGTGCACTGTCACCCGTGGATCGTCGTACGGGCGATTCGGGTTCATCTCCTGACCGATCTGCTGAATCCGCGGATCGATCTCGACGGCATCAATGTGCTGCGCCCCCTTGAGCAGGGCGAGCGCCACGTCAGTCCCCGATCCGGCACCGACAATGAGGACCTCGCGCAGGGGGTTGTTGGGCAGCATCGTGTAGGGGGCGGCGTACCCCGGCTCCCA
>CAZLHZ010000178.1:0-4686 GCA_964559285.1 uncultured Actinomycetes bacterium
CGCTACCCCGTGGCCGACGCCCAGCAAGGCGCTGCTCGAGGCGGCCGACGACAAACAGATCGGAGGACCCGGACAGGACACTGTTCTCGGTGCGTTCAAGACCGGTGGCGCCGTAGACGAGCGAGTAGAAGCCGGTGACGGAGGCATACATCCCCCCATCGGCGTAGCGGCGCAGATAGCGCAGGTCCCCATCGGTGCGCACGGAACGGGCGATCGCCTGCGTGCCGACGAGAATCGGCCCCCGCTGGCGGTCGTACTCCTCCAGCAGGACCCGCTGGTTCCCGGGCCGGTCACGGTAGTCGGAGGCGAGGAAGACCTGGATCACGGTGAGGTTGATGAGCAACGCAGTGAGAAGCACGAGCAGGACGGCCGCCACACGGCGAATCGACCGGCTCATGCGGCCACCTCGCGCACTGTGGACGCCGCCGCACTGGCAGCGGGATCAGGCCGTCGTGCCCGATCAGAGATCCGCAGCAGCAGCGCAACGATCACCCAGTTGGCCACGAGCGAGGAGCCGCCGTACGACAGGAACGGAGTGGTCAACCCGGTCAGCGGGATGAGACGCGTGACTCCCCCGACAATGACGAAGACCTGGAGCCCCATCGTGATGGCCAGGCCAGCAGACAGCAGTTGCCCGAATGGATCGCGCACGCTGACGGCGACTCGGAGCCCGCGTTCGATGAGAACGGCATAGAGCAGCATGATCGCCATGAGCCCGATAAGGCCGAGCTCCTCACCGAGGGCAGCGATGATGAAGTCGGTGTTGGCGAAGGGGACCAACCCCGGATAGCCCTGGCCGAGCCCGGTTCCGAAGAGACCGCCATTGGCGATGCCGAAGAGGGACTGAACGATCTGGTAGCCCTGGTCTGCTTGGTAGGCGAAGGGATCAAGCCACACGTGAACCCGCACGCGCACGTGGGCGAAGAGCAGATAGGACATGACGGCGCCGATAGCAAAGAGCACTCCGCCGAGGATGAGCCAGGAGCGGCGCTGCGTGGCGATGTAGAGCATCGACACGAACAAACCAAAGAAGAGCAGCGAGGTGCCGAGATCGCGTTCGAAGACGAGGATTCCGAGCGAGACGAGCCACATCGCGAGAATTGGACCAAGATCACGCGCTCGGGGCAGGCCCACACCGAGGAACTTCGTGCGGATCAGGGCGAGTGAGTTGCGTGTGACAACGAGGTAGCCAGAAAAGAACACCGTGAGAACAATCTTGGCCACTTCGGCAGGCTGGAAGGTGAAGCCTCCGAAACGCACCCAGAGCGTGGCGCCGTTGACGGTCGTGCCGACAACCGGCAACAGCGGCAGGATCAGCAGCACCAAGCCGACGAGTCCCAGGGTGTAGGTGTAGCGCTGCAGCTGCCGATGATCGCGCAGAAGCAGGATGACGGCGATGAAGAGCAGTGCGGCGACGGCGAACCATGTGAGCTGGGCAAACACATCGGGAGTGGGCAGCGGAGCCTTGTTGGCCTGGGCCCGCTGGATGGCCGCGACATCCAGGCGGTAGATCATGACCAGGCCGATGATCGTGAGCAGAGTCGCGACAGGAAGCATCAGGGGATCGGCGTACGCCGCCTTCCACCGCACGACGGCGTGCATGCTGAGGGCAAGCACGGCGACCACGGATGCGTTGATGAAGAAACGAGCTGGAATCGCCTCCCCCGTTGCCCAACCGACAATGAGGGTGCCGAGGGTGCCAATGAGCCACGCCAGGATGATGAGGCCGAGCTCGATATTGCGTCGGGTGGGCTGGGGCAGCCGGGACCTCATGGACAGGCATCCGCTGGTGTGGGTGTGCAGGACTCGGCCTCGGTCCGCAACGTGGCAACTATCTGCTCGGCACCCGACAGGCTCGCGGCATCGATGCCGTCGGCGAGGCTCTCCGCGCGGATGGTCGGCAGCGACGTGACGGGCAGGTCGGTCGGCTCGGCAAGCGTCTGGAGGGGAAGTCCGGCGAGCGACCCGGGAATGCCCTGGAAGATCGCGACGTAGCCGGAGCTCTCCCCGACGTACCACTGGGAGCGCACCCATCCAATGGCGGCCGCGACGACGAGAGCCAGACCGACGAGTACGCCGATGATCGGTGCGACCACGCGCAGCCAGCGACGCGATCCGCCCACCGCTGGGGCGTTTGTCGCCGCCGACGCTCCCGTGGCCGGGACGTCAGCGCGCGGAGTGCCTGAGCCCTCGCCCTCCGGATCGATCTGCGCATCCGAAGGGAAGGCCACGGCGGGTAGGCGATCCCGGACTCGCGGCTCTCCGGCAGCGCCGACGACGACCGGGCTGACCTGCACGACCGGGGCGTCGACGATGTCGCCCACGACCACCGTGACGTTGTCCGGTGCCCCGCGCTCAAGGGCCAGATCCACCAGGCGAGTCACCGTGCCGGTGGGGTCACCCGCAGCCAGCAGGCGGGCGATCTCATCCTCGGAGACCACGCCGCTGAGTCCATCGGTGCAGAGCAGGAATCGGTCGCCGAGTCGCGCCTCACGGATCGACAGGTCCGACTCCACCGGGACGCTCCCGTCGATGGCACGGGTGATGATGTTGCGTCGCGGGTGTCGGGTCGCCTCATCCGCGGTGATGCGTCCGGCATCAACGAGGCCCTGCACGTAGGTGTGATCGTGAGTGAGCTGGGTGAGGTTCCCGTCTCGCAGCAGATAGGCACGGGAGTCACCCACGTGCACGATGGAGATACGCCCGGGTGTCCAGTAGATCGCCACCGCGGTGGTGCCCAGGCCCGCCATGGTCGTCCCACCGCGGGAGATCTCCGCGATGCGAGCGCTCGCCTCATCAACCCCGGCGGCGAGTGCGGGTAGCACATCAGCGGTGCTCAGACCCGGGACATCGAGTGCAGAGAGCGTGGCGATGGTGACGGCACTGGCGACCTCGCCAGCAGCGTGGCCGCCCATCCCGTCCGCGACGGCCAGCAGATGGGATCCGGCGTACCCGGAATCCTCATTGCCGGACCGCACCAGGCCGACATCAGAGCGCGCCGCTGAGCGCAAGGACTCAGTCATCTCGGCTACTTGCGCAGGACCAGGGTCGTGCGGCCGACGCGCACAGGCACACCCATCGGCACAACCGTGGGGCCGGTGATGCGGGCGCGATCGAGCCAGGTGCCGTTCGTCGACCCGAGATCCTCCACGAGCCACTCATTGTCGGACTGCAGGAAGCGCGCGTGACGGCTGGACGTGTAGTCGTCGTCCACGACGAGCGTGGAGTCTGGGGATCGCCCGATCGTGATGGGGCTGGCACCGAGGGGAATGATCGTGCCCGCCAGCGGCCCGTCGAGCACCTCGAGCGAGGTGCCCTTGGCGCGCGCACCGCGCGAGGTGCGCACGGGGGTGCGCGAGACCGGAAGCACCGGGCCTGCAGGCTTGAGCTCACGGGGCTGTCGCAGGTCCGCGCGCAGCGCGAGGACGGTGAGGACGACGAACAGCCACAGCAGTCCGAGGAAGCCCAACCGCAGCAGGGTGAGGGCCAGCTCGGACATCATCCGCTCCGATAGATGAGCGTGGTGGTGCCGATCGTGAACGGACAGCCGTCGCTGAGGGCGACTTCGCCGATGCGGTGACCGTCGACGAGGGTGCCATTGGTCGAGCGCAGATCGCGCAGGATGACGGTCTCGCCGAGGATGATCTCGCAGTGGGCTCGTGATACACCCGGGTCGTCAATGCGGATGTCGACATCCGTGCCGCGGCCGAGGCGAGTGATGACACTCACGAGCGGGTAGGCGATATCGGGTGCCTCAAGAAACGCCGAGCCGGGTCCATTGGGTACGCCGAGCGCCGGCAGGGCTGCGGAGTCGGCTCGCGCCTCGCTGCGCACCCGGAACACTCCGGTGTCGAGCTCGTCGTCGAGGTCCAGATCGACGGTCACCCGACCGACGAGGGTGTAGCGCTGCTCGATGACGTACTCCGAGACGAGCGCGGACAATTCATCGCCCAGTGTCTGTCCGAAGGCGGACAGGCGCTCATGGTCCCGAGGACTCAGGTCGACCGTGAAGGCGTTGGGCGCCACGGTGCGGTTGCGGGTGAGGACTGCCGCACGATCATCGAGCTCCCGCTGCAGGGCAGCCGCGATCTCCACCGGCTGCACCTCAGACTTGAAGGCGCGCGCGAACGCACCGTTGACGGCACGGTCGATCCGCTCCTCAAAGCGGGATAGCAGACCCACGCCGACAGGGTAACCGACCCCGGACCGGGTGACGGGTCCGGAGCGAGCCCGCGCCGCCCGCGGATCGTGATGTGCTGGACTCATCGCGGGTCGTCCTCGACGGTCGGCGCAGATGGGGTGCGTGATAGCCTGACCGCCTGTTCCGGCGTACCCGATGGTGGTGGCGCGAAGATGGTGGTTCGAACACGTCGCGGGGCCGGAGCAGAGTCAGCGCGAGTGGCGGAATAGGCAGACGCGCACGGTTCAGGTCCGTGTGCCCGGAAGGGTGTGGGGGTTCAACTCCCCCCTCGCGCACCCAGGTGGCATCCTTCGGGGGTGCCGGAGACTGATGGACATGTATCAGCGGCGGTCGCGATCATTCTGCGTCGCCTGGTGCCGCTCCTCTTCATCCTCTATGTGGTGGCCTATCTCGACCGCGTCAATGTCTCGTTCGCGGCCAAGGAGATGGGTGCCGATCTCGGGCTGACCTCTGCTGCCTACGGGCAGGGTGCGGGGATCTTCTTC
>CAZLHZ010000178.1:4696-5184 GCA_964559285.1 uncultured Actinomycetes bacterium
GTGCCGAGCAATCTCATTCTGCGTCGGGTGGGTGCGCGCCGCTGGATCGGCCGCATCCTCATCAGCTGGGGCATCGTGGCCGCTGCCATGGCATTCGTCACGACCGAGTGGCAGTTCTACGTCGTGCGCTTCCTGCTCGGTGTCGCCGAGGCGGGATTCTTCCCCGGTGTCGTTCTCTATCTCACGATGTGGGTTCCGCGAGCGGAGCGTGCCCGCACCCTCGCATTGTTCCTGACTGCCACCGCGGTGGCCGGAGTAATCGGCGCACCGGTGTCGGGTGCGCTGCTGTCCCTGGATGGTGTCCTCGGCCTGCAGGGGTGGCAGTGGCTGTTCATCGTAGAGGCGATCCCCGCCGTCATCCTCGGATTCGTCGTGTGGCGCTCCCTGCCGGAGGGGCCGGGCCATGCGCGATGGCTCACGGAAGAGCAGAAGACGGCGCTGGTCGATGTCATTGCGCGCGAGGCGGAGGCCACGCCCGCAGTTCACGG
>CAZLHZ010000179.1:0-2509 GCA_964559285.1 uncultured Actinomycetes bacterium
ACACACTCGACTTGCCCGAACCGGCGGGACCATCGACGGCAACGACCGCACGACGAGCGAGCTCATCAGCCGCATCACCTGTCGTCATCCCATCACCATCCCTCGTCGGACGTCATCGGCGCAGCACCACACCAGATGACCCTATGCTGCGTCGCCGCTGCTCAATCGCGCAGGTCGAAGCCTCGGTCACGCAGAGCAGCCCGCAGCACCTCGCCGCGCTCGGGTCGCACAGTCAACTCAATGAGCCCGCTGGGACGACCGAGGACGTGGTCAATGCGCACATCCTCGAGGTTGATGCCGGCCTCCCCCGCCGCCACGAAGAGTCGCGCCAGCTCGCCTGGCTCATCAGCGACCATGACGAGCACCTGGGCGTACGCCGATGCCTCCTGCCCATGCTTGCCGGGCACCCGGGCGTGGCCGAGGTTGCCGCGACGCATGAGGTCATCGATCGGTCCGGCTGCCCGCTCGCGCAGGGCCGCGACGACAACATCAAGGTCCGCAGCCAGACGCTCCAGCACCTCGCTCACTTCAGCAGCATTGGCACCGAGGATGTCGACCCACAGCGCCGGATCACTGCCGGCGATGCGTGTCACATCGCGCAGTCCCTGTCCCGACACCTGCACATCAGTTGGGTCCGCCTCACCCAGTCGTGCCGCCACGAGTGACGCCACGACCTGAGGCACATGGGAGGTGAGCGCAACAGCTCGATCATGCGCTTCCGGTGTCATCTCACGCGGCAGGCCACCGCAGATCTCCGCCAACGCTCGCACCTGTGCGATAGCAGCATCTGTCGACTCCGGCAGCGGCGTGATGACCCACGGCCGATCGGCGAAGAGATCCACCCTGGCCCCAGCCGGTCCGGACACCTCTCGTCCCGCCATCGGATGTCCACCGACGAGCCGTCGTGAATCCGCCCCTTGGCCGAGCGCATCACTCAGCGGAAGGGCCTTCACAGACGTCACGTCGGTGACTGTCGCGTGCGGCCACGTGTGTGCGGCGCGAGCCATCACGGTTCCGGCGTACGACGGAGGCACGGCGGCAACCACCAGTGCCGGTGACGAGTCCGCGGTGGCAGCAACCCCGGCACCGCGCGCGATCGACGCCTTCAACGTCTGCGGGTCGATGTCATCGAGGAGCACCTCGACATTGATCCGCCGCAGGGCCAATCCGATTGATGTGCCGAGCAGACCGGTGCCGATGACGAGGACGGGACCGCCGAGTCGCTGGCGAGCCTCCTCGCTCACGGCAGCGGGTCCTGCCTCAGGTTCTCGGTGCCGCGCAGATAGACATTGCGGATGTCGGCGCGGGCGATGTCCATGTCGACGTGCAGCAGCACGCGCACCACGCGCGGCATAGCACCGGTGATGTCGAGCTCCTGCGCACACAGCAGCGGCACATCAGTCCAGCCAAGGCGCCGCGCGGCGGCAGCCGGGAACGCACTGTGCAGATCGGGCGTGCAGGTGAGGATGACACTCACGAGGGCGTCATTCGGCACCGAGTTGACTCGCACCATCTCCTGCAGCAGCTCGGTGACGGCCTCATGCATCTCGACAGCGTCGTCCGCAGTGAGTCCCGTCGCGCCCCGGATCCCGCGCAGTGCCATGTCGTCCTCCTCGCCGTGACGGCCACACCCTAGCCTGCGGTCACATGCCGACCGCGGTGTAGAGGGACCCGACCTCACCCTGGTTGAGCACCCGCACCGTGCCGAGGCGCTGCTGACCGAGGGCGATCGGGCCGATGCGGGTGCGGGTGAGGGTCTCCACTGGATGCCCGACCGTCTCCAGCAGCCGCCGGACGACATGTTTGCGGCCTTCGTGCAGGACCAGTTCGACGAGGGTGCGGCCGGGCAGGGCCTGCAGGATGCGTGCGGTGTCCGCGCGCACTGGGCCGTCCTCGAGCTCGATGCCCTGGGTGAGGTCGCGCAGGGTGGGCTTGCGGACGACACCTTCCACCTGGGCGACATAGGTCTTCGCGACCTCATGGGAGGGATGCATGAGCCGGTGAGCGAGTTCACCATCATTGGTGAGCAGGAGCAGGCCCTCGGTGTCGGAGTCCAGTCGGCCGACGTGGAACAGCCGCTCACGTCGATTGGCGACGTAGTCACCGACGCAGGGTCGACCCTGATCATCACTCATCGTCGACAGCACTCCTGCGGGCTTGTTCATCGCCAGCACCATGATGTCCTCGGCCGTCGGGATGCGCTCTCCATCAACATGGATCGCGGCTGTCCGCGGGTCAACGCGCATCCCGAGCTTCGCGCGCTTGCCATTGACCGTGACGCGTCCGCGATCGATGAGCTCCTCGCAGGCCCGGCGACTGCCGATGCCTGCCGCGGCGAGCACCTTCTGCAGCCGGATGCCGGAGGCGTCGTCCTGGTCAGCGCTGTCGTTGCGGCTCATCAGTCGCCCGTCGCGACCGCGCCGAGGACATCCTCGAGCTCGTCCAGCTCCGGCAGGTGCTCCGCCAGTGGCGGAAGATCCTCGAGCGAGGCGATGCCGAGGCGTTCCAT
>CAZLHZ010000179.1:2519-5157 GCA_964559285.1 uncultured Actinomycetes bacterium
GGTAGAGGATCGCGCCGGAAGACTGGTCGTGCCCGGCCTCTTCGATGAGACCGCGCGCCTGCAGGGTGCGCACGACACCATCGACATTGACCCCGCGCACGGCACTGATGCGAGCCCGGGTCACCGGCTGGCGATAGGCGATGACCGCGAGGGTCTCGAGTGCGGCCTGGGTGAGGCGGGCCTGCTGACCGTCGAGGACATAGCGCTCGATGACCGCGCTGCAGTCGGGACTGGTGTAGAAGCGCCAGCCACCGGCGATCGCGCGCAGATCGAATCCGCGCCGTTGGACGACATAGCTCTTCGCGAGCTCCACGAGCACCTGCTCCACCTCGGCGACCGGACGCCGCACCACTTCGGCGATGCGGATGACCGGGATCGGGTCGTCGGCCACCATGAGCAGCGCCTCGATTGCCGCCTCGAGTGAGGGCGCCCCGAGATCATCGACTGCCTCGTCATCACCCGCGGGCTCACCCGCCTCGATGACCTCGACGGACTCGTCCGTGTCCTCGTGCGTCACGCTGTCGGCTGCGTCGCCCTCGATGGCCGACCCAGCGCCGGAATCCTCACGGCTCTGCGCCGGCTCACCGGCAAAGTCACCGGCGAGGTCGTCGGCGAGGTCCTCCAGGGACCGGTTGTCGTTCTGGTCCTGCTCACTCATCGTCTGTGCCACGTCCTTGGTCGCTGTCATCGTCGCGGGGCTGTCCCACCGTCTCTGCCATCGCGAGGGCACCGTCGGCATCCTGCGCGGGGCCGTACTGATCCTCCCCGATATCCACCTCCGTCGTTTCCCCTCCGGTCCAGCGCACGGTGAGGTCGCCGAGCGGTGTCACCTGTTCAAAGGAGACGACACCCTCGCGGAAGAGTTCGAGCAGGGCGAGGAAGCGGCCCACGATGAGCAGGGTCGTCTCGCAGTCGCCGACGAGGGCGCGGAAGGTTGCCGCCCCACTGCGGCGCAGGCGGTCGACGATGATCGTGGCCTGCTCACGCACATCCACCTGAGGGGCGTGCAAGTGGGTGATGGACACCGACGGCGGCTCCTTGGGAGCCAGGGCGCGCGCGGCCAGGGCCGCGAACTGGTCCGGGCCGAGGCCGATGAGCACCTCCGGCAGAAGGGCGGCGAAGTGCGGCTCGAGGCCGACGGTGCGCGGCACCGAGCGGGCCGCGGTCGACATCCGCTCGGCGAGGAGTGCCGAGCGTGGCGGCCACGACGAGGAACTCGGTCGCCTCGTCGAGGTCCCAGTCGGACCCCTGATCGCGGATGTAGGACACGAACTCGTCGGTCACGATGTGCAGCGCGAGCTCGGTGACCTCGAGCTTGTGCTTGGAGATCAGCTGCAGCAGAAGGTCGAAAGGCCCGTCGAAATCGCCAAGGGTGACTCGGAATCCACTCGAGGGACTCTCGAGTGACTCATCAACCGCGGTGGTCACAGCCACCGCGTCACGCCTCAACGCGGGCGACGAGTTCGCGGGCCAGTGAGCGATACATGTCGGCGCCGGCGCTGGAGGGGGCGTAGACCGTGATCGGCTCTCCCCCGGCGGTCGACTCGGGGAACTTCACGGTGCGCGTGATGACGGTGCGGAAGAGTGTCGAGCCGAAGCGCTCCTGAAGACGTTCGAGAATCTCGCGGCTGTGCACCGTGCGCGGGTCATACATCGTGGCCAGGACACCATCAATCGTGAGGTCCGGATTGATGCGACCCCGCACCTTCTCGATCGAGTCCAGCAGCAGGGCCACACCGCGCAGCGCGAAAAACTCGCACTCCAGCGGGATGAGCACACTGTCAGCCGCTGCAAGGGCGTTGACGGTGAGCAGGCCCAGCGACGGCTGGCAGTCGATGAGGACGTAGTCATAGTCCCCGCGCACGGTCTCCAGGGTGCGCGCGAGAGCGTGCTCGCGACCCACCTCCGTCACCAGCTGCATCTCCGCGGCGGACAGGTCGATGTTGCTCGGCAGCAGGTCCAGCCCCTCCACCTGCGTGTGGACAAGGACGTCAGTAATCGAGCAGGAACTGTCGGTCAGCAGGTTGTAGACCGTGACATCAAGGTCGTGGGTGCGGATTCCCAGTGCGACCGACAGTGCCCCCTGCGGATCGAAATCCAGCAGCAGCACCCGGCGGCCGTATTCCGCGAGGGCGGCTCCCAGACTCACCGTGGACGTCGTCTTGCCCACGCCGCCCTTCTGATTCGCGACCGCGATGACCCGCGCGGGGCCGTGCGTGTCTCGGGGGGCAGGCTCCGGCAGGTCGAGCGCATCGAGGACGAGCTGCTCATCACCGGACACGGGACGCGAGCCTACGGGGGCGGCCGGAGGGCGGCAAGGTGCGGGTGGCCCGCACGCCTAGCGGGCCCGGGGGTGACTGGCGGCGTAGGTCTCGCGGAGGGCGTCCACGGTGACGAGGGTGTAGATCTGGGTCGTGGCCACGGATGCGTGGCCGAGGAGCTCCTGGACGACGCGGACATCCGCCCCGCCCTCGAGCAGGTGGGTGGCATAGCTGTGCCGCAGGGTGTGCGGGGAGATGTGGGCCGTGAGCCCGGCCGTCTCGGCGGCCTGCGACACAACGGCCCAGGCACTCTGCCGGCTCAGCGGAGCCCCCCGGGCATTGAGGAACAGTTTCGGGGTCCCCCGCCCCTGCAGGGA
>CAZLHZ010000180.1:0-5088 GCA_964559285.1 uncultured Actinomycetes bacterium
TGCCACCGGGAGCCGCGGGGGCATCAATGAGGGCGGTGGCCCGCCCGCTCGCGTCGTACACCACCCGGGCCACGGCTCCGACCGCAGCCGGGTCGGTCGCGACCGTGCGTGTCGCCAGGGCAGAGCGGGTCGACACGAGGCGGCCGACGCTGTCCCAGCCGAGGGTCGTGCCGGTGTTGCCTGGATCCTTGACGAGGGCGATCTGCGCTGTGGCACCGACGCTGACGTAGCCGAGATCGGTCCGACTGCCGTCGGGGTAGTCGATCCGGCACAGCGACCCGGTCGGCGGAGCGGTGAACCCGGATCCGGTCCAGGCGGCGGACGGGCAGGTGCCGGCACCGGCGTACCCCAGAGTGATCGCCAGGCCGATCTCGTTGGTGACGCTGATGAGGCGTCCGGCAGCGTCCCAGGCGAGGTCCGCGAGGGGCTCACCGGCGGAGCGCACGCTCACCGCGCGGCCGTCGATGAAGCGGGTCACCACGCCCTGGGCGTCCGTGAACTCCCACACGCCGTCCGACTCGCGGGTGAGCTGGCTGGTGAATCCGGCAGCCCCGGAGCCACCGGGCTGCTCGTAGACCCCGAGCGGGGAGCGGACGAAGACGAGCCGGGAGCCGTCCCAGCCGGTGAGCGTGACGACCGCCGGGGCAGCGCCGCCGGTCACCATGGCGTTGCGGCCGGCACCCGGGATCGGTTGCGAGGGGGCGGGGGCGGCACCGGTGGCGAGGTCGGCGTCCCGGATCGGGGTCGGATCGCTGGCGAAGCGGACCCCGTCGTCGTGGACGACGACCCGCAGCTCAACCTCGGCTGCGGCCGCCGGTGCGGGGACGGGCACGGTGAGGATGAGGCCGGCAGCGGTGGCGCGGGTGCTCGTGACCGCCACCTCCCGCCAAGGTCCCCCGGCGACCCGGCGCTGGACATGAAGGACGTCGGTGAGCCGCTCCGGGAGTCGGACGGTGAGCTGAGCCGTCGTCTGCTCCTCGGTGCGGACCGCGACCGGGCGGCCCGGCACCCGCAGGGCCTGGGCGGAGCCACCTGACTCAACGAGCCCGGACCACGGGGAACCGGTGGCGGCGGAGACGCGCCAGCCGTCGCGAAGACCGGCACTTGCGACGGCCCCGGACGCCCAGGTCAGACCGACGCTGATCCCGCCGACGGGGCCGGGCAGGGCGGCTGAGGTCCAGCCCCAGGCGACGTCACCGGTGACGAGCGAGGCGGACAGCCCGCCCGCGCTGACGGCCGGACCGCCGATGGTGGACCGAAGACCGACGGTGAATCCGCCGATCCGACCCCAGGAGCCGGAGTCACTCACCTCGACGTCGTAGGCCCCGCCCTGACGCAGGGTGGCGGTGATGCGGGCCCAGCCCTTGATCAGGGTGCCCTCGAAAACCGTGGCGGCCGGGCCGGTGACAGCCGTGTCGCGCACCCGCACCGGGACCGAGGCCACGGTTGCCAGGCCGGGCGCGGCCAGCCACGGGGAGGCGCCGTTGGAGACCGAGCCGCGCGGCATGATCGCCACGCTCAACGGCAGCGGCCCCAGCCGCTTGCCGGTGCCCGGGACGGTGGCGAGCGGACCAACGGTCTCGATTCCCGCATTCGCCCGGGCCAGCGCTGCGGACTCATCAGCGGTGGCAGTGAGCGTCGCGCCTGCCTGGGCGGGACTCGAGGCAGCCAGCCCCGTCGCCACGATGCTCAGGGCCGCGACCCCGATGACAATGCCGCGCGCCGTCGCCGAACCAGACACGTGACCCTCCGTCGCGCTGCGGGAGCGGTTGAGCGCAGCGTGCAGATTGAACCACCTCGGCGATGGAGTTGGCAGCGCAGACACTGCCGCGGCGCAGGTGATGCGGCCGCTCGCCTCGCCTACGACACGAGCGCAGCCACATCCGGGGCGATCTGGCTGGGCGCCGTCGACGGCGCGTAACGGCGCACCGTCCGGCCATCCGGCGCCACGAGGAACTTCGTGAAGTTCCACTTCACCCGCGTCCCCAGCAGACCCTTGGTGCGCTCCTTGACGAAGCGGAAGACCGGATGCTCGCCGCTGCCGTTGACATCGATCTTCGTCGACAGCGGGAAGGTGACGCCGTAGTTGACCTGGCAGAACTGCTCGATCTGGGTGTCATCACCCGGCTCCTGATGCGCGAACTGATCGCACGGGAACCCGATGATCACCAGACCTTGGTCCTTGAACTGCTCGTGAAGCTGCTGCAGTTCGGCGTACTGCGGGGTGAATCCGCACTTGCTCGCCGTGTTGACGATGAGGACCGGGCGGCCGCTGAACTGCGCGAGGTCGACGGTCTGCCCGTGATTGTCGGTGTAGGCCAGGTCATAGAGCGAGTCGGTCATGTGGAAAGTCTCCCCGACGTACGCCGGACCCGCGCGCTGACCTGTCCGGCCGCGACCATCAGCGACGCAGCTGCGGCAGGACGTGACGGCCGAGCAGGTCGATGCCGTGCGCGGTCGTCACCCCCTGCGGGGTGCCGAACTCGACTCGGTCGACGCCGGCATCGATGAGCCGCTGCGCCTGCGCGGCGACATCGTCCGGAGTGCCGGAGAACGCGAAGAGGTCGAGGAGCTCATCGGGGATGTGCTGGTCAACGTCATCCGGGAGAGTGACGGTCGGATCGAGGGCGGCCACGGCATCGACGTACATCCCCACCTCACGACGCGCCAGGGCACGGGCTCGATCACGATCCTCATCGACGACGGTGACGGCACCGAGGACAAGGTGGATCTCGCGCGGATCCCGGCCCACGCGTGCGGCCCCATGGGCTAGCCGTTCGCGCATGATCGGCACGAGCGCCGGATTGGCACTGCCACCGATCTTGATCTCTTCGGCGATCTCACCCGCGAGTGCTGCCCCCTGCTCCCCCCAGGAGCCGATGAGGAGGGGGACGCGGGGGCGCAGGATCGGGTAGCGCAGTGTCGTGTCGGGTGCGAGGGGGAAGAGATCGGACTCCAGTCCGTCGGTCCGGCCGGCGAGCAGCGCGGCGATGAGATCGGCGGCGGCACGCAGGTGGCCGATCGGGCGGTCCTGGGTGATGCCGACACGGTCCAGCCACGTCCCCTTGGCCAGCCCGCAGTAGGCCCGCCCGTTGCTCGCCGCATCAAGTGCAGCCACCTGGCCGGCAATCTCATAGGGATGCAGGGTGTAGGGATTCCAGCACGCGGCACCGAGGCGCACCCGCGAGGTGACCCGGGCCATCTCCATGAGCGGGATGATCGGTGGCTGATAAAGCAGGTCACTGAACACGGTGATGACATCGACGCCGTGATCCTCCGCCGAGCGCGCGAGCGCGGCGTAATCCGCGAGGGACTTGTCGGACTGCAGGCCGATTCCGATCTCGGCAGGCACGGCTAGGTCAGCTCCGTCGAGTCGAGGCGACGCAGCGCACCGCGTTCGATGCGCATGATGAGGCGTTCATCCGGGTCCGGGCAGGCGACATGGCAGTCCCGCTCCAGCCAGTCCCCCGCCGCGAGCTGCCGCTGCTTGGCCGGGATGAGCGGAAGCGCCGACTGCAGGGCGTAGAGGCAGAAGTGTCCGGGGATCCGCAGCTGCGATGAGTGGGTGACCTCGAAGGAGTCACCGACCTGCATCCCGCACACGGACCGGCCCTCGATGCGCTCGACGACCACGCGGATGTCATAGAGCTCCATGTCGGTGCTGTCATCAGTGGCGCCGTCAGTGCTTCCGTCAGTGCGTCCATCACTCATCGCGGATCACCACCCCATCCTTCATCACCATCGAGATACCCCGCAGCGCGCGGATGTCCTGCAGTGGATCCTCCGCCATCGCGATGAGGTCGGCGTAGCACCCCACCTCGATGGTGCCGATACAGTCCGCCATGTCGAGCCACTCGGCCGGGATCACCGTCGCAGCGCGCAGTGCTCCGAGTGGACCGAGCCCGAGGTCGGACATGTGCTCGATCTCGCGCACCGTTGCGGAGGTGCCCTCGAACTCCCAGAACGGCGGCATGTCACTTCCGGCCATCATTGTCACTCCGGCCGCACGTGCATGCGCGAACGACTCATCATGCCGGGCGGCTGCATCCAGCGACTTGCGCTGCATCCACTCGGGAACCCCGCAGTCGTCGAAGAACGCACCGCACCTGGTGACGAGCAGTGTCGGGACGTACGCCGTTCCCTGGGCCGCCATGAGGTCAGCAACCTCACGCGTGAGGACGTAGCCGTGCTCGACACAGTCCAGACCGAGCCGGACCGCCTCAGCGATGACCGCTGCCGGACCCGCGTGGGCGGTGACCTTGCGGCCGCTCGCGTGTGCCGTCCCGATGACAGCGGTGATCTCCGGTGACGACAACTGTGCCTCGCTGAGATCTTCATGCTCACCTGAGATGCCGCCCGAGAGCATGACCTTGATGAGGTCGGCACCCGCATCCACCTGTCGCTGGACAGCGCGCGCGAATGCGGCCGCGTCATCGCACTCGAGGACAGAGCCGTTGCCATGGCCGTGACCACCGCGCGTTGCCAGACCCTGACCCGCAGTGCGGATGCGGGGGCCGATGGCGTAGCCCTCGGCGATGGCGGTGCGCAGCGCCATCTCCGCATGATCCACCTCGGCGACACAGCGGACCGTTGTCACTCCCGCCATGAGGGTCCGACGGGCGCCATCAGCCATATAGAGCGCAATGCCATGGGGGGTGAGTGCGTCGATCACGCGGCCACGATCCCCCGGCAGGCTGAGGGACAGATGGGTGTGCATGTTGATCAGGCCCGGCATGACAATGCGATCACGCATGTCGAGTGCCTCGAGGTCGGGGGATGGCGTTGCGAATATGTCGGTGATCCGGGTGATCACTCCGTCGCGGATCTCGATGTTCCCGCGGGTGACGGTTCCCGCATTGACATCGAGAATTCGGGCATGGGTGAGCACGGCCGAGCCGGTGCGCGCCTGACCGAGATCACCCATCGGAATCGGACGCTCCCGGCTGCCATCCGTAGATGTCACGCGCCGCCTGCTCGCTGATGTAGCCCTCCTGAAGATCGCGGGTGATCAGGTCGCGGTTCCGCTCACGTGGATCACCGTGGCCACCACCTCCCGCCGTGAGCAGGCGCACCAGGTCGCCCGCGGTC
>CAZLHZ010000181.1:0-1410 GCA_964559285.1 uncultured Actinomycetes bacterium
CAGCGCACCCGACTTGTAATCGGGCGGTTCGGGGTTCGATTCCCCGCGTCGGCTCTCTAGGCTTCAGCCGTGTTCCAGATCTTCGCCCCTGAGCAGGTCAGCGGCCTGCCGGTGTGGCCGGTTGTCGTTGTCGTTGTCGGGCTCATCGCGCTCAACATCATCAACAACCGCATTGCCCCCACCGACCACATGCTGCTGTGGGCGATCGGTGCCTCCCTCGGCTTCCTCGCGATCGGCCTGCTCGACGGCAACTCATGGACCGACATGGGGCTCGGGTGGTACCACCTGCTGCCGGGCCTGTTCTGGGGGCTGGGCTGCATCGGGCTAGTGACCGTCGTCTATGTCGTCGCGGCCTCGCTCAAGGCCACCCGCAAGGCGTTCCAGGACGAGCGCATCAGCGAGATGAGCGCGGGCAAGGTCGTCTTCCAAGCCCTCGTGGAGGTGCCCTTCGGCACCGTCCTGCTCGAGGAGATCGCCTTCCGAGCGGTGCTGTTCTCCATGCTGGCGCGCCGCGTCGGTGTCGTGTGGGCGATCGTCATCTCGTCCGTCATCTTCGGGCTCTGGCACATCCTGCCGTCGATGGGCACGAACGAGCAGAATGCCGCCCTCGGTGCGGTTGCCGGCCAGGGGCGTCGCGGGAACATCATCGCGATCTGCCTGTCGGTCGTCACGACCACCGTCGCCGGTGCCCTCTTCGCCGGCCTGCGTCTGGTGTCCGGCAGCGTGCTGGCTCCCATGGGACTGCACTGGGCCACCAACGGCATGGGCTACGCGTTCTCGTGGTTCATCATCCGTGCCCGCAAGCGCCGACATCTGCGCGAGCAGGATGATCCCTCTGCCGACTCCGATGGAGCACCATGATGAGCACGAACCGAGTTGCGAACATCCTCGCTACGGAACTGGACGAAGGTCGCCGTCGCACCCTTGACATCTATGAGCGATGGTCGGCCATTCCGCTCGTGCTCACGGCGCTCACCTGGATGGTCGGCTTCTTCCTCGCCACCGATCCTCTGCTGCGTCCGATGTACGCCGAGAACGCCGGACACCTGATCCGGATCACCTATCTCATCTTCGTCATCGACGTCTGCATTCGGTT
Source organism: uncultured Actinomycetes bacterium (assembly GCA_964559285.1). Taxonomy (GTDB): domain Bacteria; phylum Actinomycetota; class Actinomycetes; order S36-B12; family S36-B12; genus CAZLHZ01. Next base: position 1,097 of record CAZLHZ010000181.1, read on the forward strand.
CGTCCTCATCGGCAGCCTGCGCATCTTCCTGCGGACGACGTGGCCCGTGCTCGTCGCGCTGCTCGTTCCGGCTCTACGTCTGGTGCTGGTGGTGCTGCTCATCCTGCGGCTGACCCGCAATCGCGCTCGACTCGCCGAGAAGGTCTTTGCCTTCGCGACACTTGCCCTCGTCATCGTCGTTGTCCTCGGCGGGCTGTTCACGCTCATGTTTGAGATCCGCGACCCGAGTGCCAACATCACCTCCCTCGGTGACGCGTCGTGGTGGGCGATCGTCACCGTGGTTACGTGGCCTTCGAGCGACCTCAGAGTCGCCG
>CAZLHZ010000181.1:1420-5088 GCA_964559285.1 uncultured Actinomycetes bacterium
TATCCGATCACCATCGGTGGTCGCGTCGTTGCCGTCATCGTCATGCTCGGCGGTGCCGCGGTGGTCTCCTCCTTCACGGCTGCGATCGCCTCGCGCTGGATCGGGTCCAGCCAGAGTGCCTCCACTCCGCCCACTGTGGTGGACACGGTCACGGACGCTGTGCTGGGCGATCCCGATCCCGTCGTCAGCCCCCTGGTGAGCGATGCCGTCTCCCACGTCGACCACCTGCAGGCGGAGGTCACCCGACTGTCCGGGCTCGTGGAGCGTCTCCTGCGGCATCACGGCGTACCCGATGGGACGGATGTGACGAATGGTGCCGCCGGGGCTCACGAGAGTGCCGAGTCGCGCACGGCCGCGGACACCCCGGCAGGGTGAATGACAGCCGTGGGATTCAGGTCCTACGATGGCGGTCTGCACCGACACCCGTCGGGCGCCACCGCTGTCGCCTCCCTCGTGGACGTGACCTGCTCGAAGAGGAGATTGCCGTGGACCTCGCGCGGTCGTCGCGTCCCGACGCCACTTCCGAGGCCCTGAGCGATCGGGATCGGCAGATTCTGGAGTTCGAGCGGCAGTGGTGGAAGTACGCCGGTGCCAAGGAGCAGGCGATCCGCGACCTCTTCGACATGAGCGCGACTCGCTACTACCAGATCGTCAACGCCCTCATCGACTCGCCGGAGGCCCTCGCCTTCGACCCCATGCTGGTCAAGCGGCTGCGGCGCATGCGCGCGGCTCGCCAGCGCAGCCGGTCGGCACGCCGACTCGGCATCGACCTGGACGCGTAGCCCGTGGCCGGGAGCACCATGGCTGGCCGTGCCACCCGCCCCGGTGTCGTCCTCGCGATCCTCTCCGGGGCGCTCGCGCTGATCTCGCTCGACAACACGATCCTCAATGTGGCTCTCCCGAGTCTGCAGGAGGACCTGGGCGCATCCACCTCGCAGCTGCAGTGGGTGATCGACGCCTACTCCGTCGTCTTCGCCGGCACGCTGCTGCTCGCCGGAGTGCTCGGCGATCGATTCGGCCGACGCCGTCTCCTGCTCATCGGCCTCGTCATCTTCGGTGTCGGATCACTGGCTGCCGGACTCTCCTGGGACGTCCAGGTGCTCACCGCCTGCCGCGCCTTCATGGGCGTCGGAGCAGCGTGCATCATGCCGTCGACCCTGTCGATCCTCACCCAGGTGTTCGTCGATCCACGTCAGCGGGTGCGCGCGATCGGCACGTGGGCGGCGGTGTCCGGTGCGGCGATCGCGGTGGGACCGATCCTTGGCGGGGTCCTGCTCGAGGTGTCGACCTGGCACGCGGTCTTCCTCATCAACCCGCCGCTCGCTGTCATCGTCGGATTGCTCACCCTGCGCTTCATCCCCGAGTCCGCCGATCCGGCACGTCCGCGCGTCGATGTCCTGGGAGCGATCCTGTCGACCGGCGGTGTCGTCGCGTTCATCGTCACCGTCATCGAGCTGCCCGAAGCCGGCATCGATACCGTCACCATCACCTCGTCAATTGCCGCCGTCGTGCTGCTCGTGGGATTCGTGCTGTGGGAGCGTCGCGCCCCCAACCCGCTGCTGCCGATGTCCCTCTTCGCCAACAAGGTGTTCACGGTGTCGGCCGTGTGCGTCGGCCTCGTCTACTTCGCGCTCATGGGGATGATGTTCTTCCTGCCGCAGTTCCTCCAGCTTGTGCAGGACCTGTCGCCGCTGGAGGCGGGATTCGCCACGATGCCGGGGGCACTCGCCCTCCTCGTCGGCTCGCTCATCAGCCCGCGACTCAGTGATCGCTGGGGGAGTCGCCGGGTGCTGGTGCTCGGCCTGTCGGTGGTCGCGCTCGGCCTGCTGGCGCTGGGGCTGGTGACCCGGTCCGCGCCGTACATCCTCGTCGGTCTTCCCTTCACCCTCATCGGACTCGGTCTCGGCTTCGCACTCCCGCAGGCGACGAACGGGATCCTCGCGTCGGTGCCGCGGGAGCGCTCGGGACTGGGGTCGGCCATCAACGACGGCTTCGCCGAGCTCGGCGGATCGATCGGTGTCGCGCTGCTCGGGGCCATCCTGTCCGCGGGCTACCGCGGGGCGATCGAGCAGGCGATTGCGGCGGCCGGCTCGGCCATCGACACCATCCCGGCCGCGGTCGTCGAGGCCTGCCGCGAGTCCCTGGCGGCCGCCGTCATCGCGATCGGCCAGCTGCCCGACTCCCTGTCACGGCCCATCGAGGCGGTCGCGGGCAATGCGTTCGTCACCGGCATGGGCACGGCCCTGTGGGTGGGGGCCGGTCTGGTGATCGTCGGTGTCGTGCTCGCCCGCGTCCTGTTGCCGCGCACGATGGAGCGCGCGTCGGAGTAGCTCAGCGCGCGGGCAGCTGTGCCAGGGCCGGGCGCTCCAGCACGGACACCGCGGACTCGGAGCGCACGAATGTCTCCCCGAGCCGATCGAACTGCGTGATCGCGGGATCCGCAGTGGACCGGCCACTCGCACCGACCGCACCGCCGATCCGGCCCTCGCGCACCAGGCGGGCAAGGGCGACCTGCCAGATCTCCGCCGCCATGATCCCCAGCCGTCGATCATCGTGATGGCGGTGCACTCGCACGCCCAGATCGACCTGCGCGATCGCGTCGAGCCCGACGAGTGCGAGCGTGTCGACGAGGAGCGCGAACTCCACCCCCCACCCGCACGGGAAGGGGAGCTGGGTGAGGAGGGAGCGGCGTGCGGCGTACTCACCCGCCAGCGGCTGGATCACCCCCGACAGTTCCGGCCAGTGCAGGCTCAGCAGCGGCCGCGCCACCAGTTCGGTGACCCGACCACCGCCGCCCGCGATCGTCGTCGCCCCGTCGATGAGCGGACGCTCGTAGGCCGCTTTCACCAGCTGCACCTCGGGATCCGCGAGCAGCGGCCCGAGCAGTCCGGTGACATATGGCGGTGTGAAGGACTGCAGGTCGGCATCGAGGAAGACGACGATGTCGGCATCGGTCGCGGCCAGCCCCCGCCACATCGCCTCCCCTTTGCCGGGTACGACGGGAACCGCGGGCATGACCTCCTCACGACTCACCACCCGAGCGCCTGCCGCCGAGGCGATCTGGCGGGTGCGATCGCGGCTGCCGGAGTCGATGACGAGGAGGTCGTCGATGATGCCGTCCGGGCCCATGAGGTGCCGGCGGATCGAGGTGACGAGGGTGCCGACGGTGGCGGCCTCATCGAGCGCGGGCAGGATGACGGCGACCCGGGTGCCCGGCTGACGTCGGGGTGAGGTCGGCCAGTCGTCGGCCCGGGAGGTTCGCCGGGAGAACCAGTCGCTCACCGGGCAAGCATGCCGGATCCGGCGTACCCATTTGCACTCACCTGAGCCGAGTGCGACTAATGGTCTAGCACTCTCGGCTGTCGAGTGACAGGTTCAGCCCGCGGGCGGGACCGGTCAGGAGGTCGAGGGTCCCCACACCGGCCGGCGAGGCTGGGGGATCGGGCGGATGTGCGTCCCGGTCACCAGTCGTCCGTCGCGGGCGCCGTCCGGACCACGTATCGGTCGTTCCGGGAGGAACAGCACCCCATGGCAAAGATCATCGCCTTTGACGAGGAAGCCCGTCGTTCACTCGAGCGCGGCATGAACATCCTCGCCGACACGGTCAAGGTGACCCTGGGCCCCAAGGGCCGCAATGTCGTCCTCGACAAGAAGTTCGGCGCGCCCAC
>CAZLHZ010000182.1:0-226 GCA_964559285.1 uncultured Actinomycetes bacterium
CGTCAGCCGCCTTCGTCGCCAGGCCGGGAACGCCGGCACCGTTGAGGACTCGCACCGCGATGGAGGATGGAGCCACGATGAGGCGTGGCTGGCCGCTGGCATCCTTCGGCGGATAGGCCACGTCATTCGTGATGGCGTTCCACACGAGCGACGCTTCAGTGTCCTCGATGAGGACGTTCTCACCATCACCGCGGGGGACCCACGGCACGGTGACGAAGGTGATCAT
>CAZLHZ010000182.1:292-4129 GCA_964559285.1 uncultured Actinomycetes bacterium
GAGGAAGGGATCGGTCGTGAGCGACTGGGTGCCGGCGTCGAGGAACGACACGAGTGAAATCGGGTTGAGCAGCATCTGCGATGACGTGACCTTGCGGATCATCGACGCGAGGAACTGCTGCTGACGCTTGATGCGTGCGAGATCGGATCCGTCGCTCAGAGTCTTGCGCGCGCGTACGAAGGCGAGCGCATCTTCACCGGTGACGACCGATGTGCCGGCCGGCAGCTTCAGTCCGCTCTTCTTGTCATTGACCGCCTTGGTGAGGCAGACCTCGACTCCACCTATGGCGTCGACCATCTGCTTGAACCCGCCGAAGTCGACGACGGCGAAGTGATTGACCGTCAGTCCCGTGAGCTGTTCCACGAGCTTGACCGTGCAGCCCGGTCCGGCGATCTCGAAGGCGACATTGAACTTCGCCTCGTAGCCACCGACCTGCTGCCCATCCCGGGTGCACTGGGGGAGGGTGACCCATGTGTCGCGCGGGAAGCTCACCGCGAGCGCCCGGCTCCGATCGGCGGCCACGTGCAAGAGGATCGTGGTGTCCGACCGTTCACCGGACAGCTTTGTGGGGCTTCCGTACCCCGCGTTGCCCTCGCCCTGCCGGGTGTCGCTTCCCATGAGCAGGATGTTGAACGGCAGGTAGTTGCCGTTCGAGTCGACGATGGTGCGCGGGATTTCGCGGCCACCGAGCTGGTCGGAGATGTCGACCGCGCGGACGTTCCCCCCGAGGCGTACGCCGATGACGGCCCCCGCCACCGAGGTGATGATGACCGCACCGGAGGCGATGCCGAGGGCGACCATCCACCAGCGGGGCCGGCGGGTCAAGGTGGGGTTCACGGTGCTCCTGGCGTCGGTCAGTCGGTCGGTGAATCGATCGGGCTGGGCTCGCGGGACCGCGGGTCCGCCCGATCGGGTGACAGGGGTGGGACGCGGGTTCACTCGCCCGGGTTCCGCGATTCTCCCCTGTCAGGGGGCCGATATGCCCACTCGAGGGGGATTTCACGCCCCGATGTCCGAATTTCCGGGCGAGAGGTGCCGATGGGAACCGCCGCCGGGCGGTGGTCGTGACCGGTCAGTGTTGTTGCTGTGACGGATGTGTCAGATGTCCGAATTCCGTCACCGACGGGTTACGCTGGGAAGCCGCCCCTGGTGCTCCGCCCGGGGGCCTTCCCTGGATGGTGGTCGGAGGACTCGTGAGGCGCTGGCGTTCGGCGTACCGCATCACTGCGGTCGCTGTGTCCATGGCGCTGGCCATCGCCATTCCCGTTGTCCTGCCGATCATCGGCCGCAGCCTCGACCGGGCTCCCGTGCCCAGCACGATGACCCAGATCCCGCTGTCGGGGATCGATCCTGCCGGCCTCGTCGCGTCGCCCGATCCTGCACTGCACCGACTGGCGCATGCGGAGGGGGGCACGCACGGGGTAGCCGACGAGTCGGTACCGCTCGACCCTGCGGTCGTCACGCCGGCGCTCGACACCGATGAGTTTGGCCTCGTGAGTGTCTCCGCTGACGAGCCCTTGGATCCACACAGCGTTGTCGTCGTCCGCGTGCGCGAGGACGGACAGTGGGGGCAGTGGTACGAGCTGCCGCTCAACCCCGAGCACGGTCCCGATCCAGGGTCGGAGGAGGCACGGAACGCGCGCTTCGGCACCGAGCCGCTCCTCACGGGACAGGCCGACGGTGTCCAGGTCCGCATCGACACTCCCGATGGCACCGTGCCCCCGACCACCGAGGTGGTTCTACTCGACAGTCCGGTCGTGTCCGAGGACGCGAACATCGGTGCCCCCCCGACACTGTCGCCGGCCAACGCATCACCAGCACTGCCGCCGATCATCACCCGCGCCGAGTGGGGTGCTGATGAGTCGCTGCGCGGATATAATCCTTACTACTCGGACACGATCAAGGTGGCCTTCGTTCATCACACGGGTGGGCCCGGTGCGAGCAACTACTCGGAGTCGGAGGCCGCGCGGCAGGTTCGGCTGCTCTACGCCTATTACACGCAGAACATGAGGTACTCCGACCTCGCCTACAACTTCCTCGTCGATCGATTTGGTCGGCTTTACGAAGGTCGCGCTGGCGGCATGGACAAGCCGGTTGTCGGCGGTCATACGGCCGGCTTCAACACGGACACCTTTGCGGTGTCCGCAATCGGCAACTTCGATGAGACCAAGCCCAGGTCGGCGCAACTGGCCGCGATCAAGGAGTCCATCTCGCAGCTCATCGCGTGGAAGCTCAGCCTCTTCCATCGCGATCCTCTGGGGACGACGACCCTTGTCTCCGACTTCGGCGGTGGAACGTCGAAGTACGATCCTGGCGAGGTGGCGACGACCACCGTCATCGCCGGCCACGGTGAGATCGGCACCACCGCGTGCCCCGGTCGCTACCTCATGACCCAGTTGCCCGACATCCGGCAGCGGGTTGCCGAGCTCACGGGTCCGGCGTACTACGAACCCAGCATCGGCGGGTCCGGAGTCGACTGGGGCAGTGGCGGGCAGTTGACGGTGAAGGCGACGACGAAGGTGCCGATGACGTGGCGCGTCGAGGTCCGCTCCGGATGTGATCGCCTGGTGCGGGTCCTCACCGGTGTGCAGGCGGAGGCTGGCGAACTCGTCATCCCGTGGGATCTGAAGACGGCAGCGGGCAAGCCGGTGCCACCGGGCACCTACTCGTTCACCCTCGCCGGCGAAGGTGTCGACGGCACGGCAGTGCCGTGGACCGGTAGCGGCGTTATCGACGCGACACTCGCCTCACCCGGTGACCCCTGTGATCCACCGGATGAGTTCCGGGTCACCGGCGATGGTTACGGCCACGGTGTCGGTCTCTCGCAGTGGGGCGCCTACGCGATGGCGCAGGAGGGTGAGTCGACGTCCGACATCCTCAGCCACTACTTCCCCGGCTCGGATATCACCGCTGTGGACGACACCGCCACGATCAGAGTCGGTCTGCTCTACCAGGTCTCCGCTGCCAAGATGCGCCCTGAGCTCATCGCTCCGGACGCCGCAAGCGCTGCAGGCATGAAGGTGACGGTCGATGGGACGACCACGGACCTTGATGCCTCCGACACACTCTCCTTCGCCGTGGCGTCGGGCAAGGTGGGCGTGACCCGCACCCGCGATGGCGTGGACACCTCGCTCGGCAGTGCCGCACGAGTGTCGGTGACACGTAGCAATGCCGCATCCCTCGTGAACGTCATCGGTCCCGGCGAGGTCTTCACCGTGGGTCGGCATCGTTATCGGTACGGCGACTTCACGGTGTCCGTCGTACCAACCGCTGCTGGGTCACGGCTGGCTGTCGTCAACTCCATGCGATTGGGGGACGAGTATCTCCGCGGGATCGCCGAGGTGCCCGCGACGTGGCCCGAGGCGGCACTGGAGTCGCAGGCGATTGCCGCGCGGTCCTATGCCATCGCGACGATGGCCAACGGTGTGCGCGCTGACTGCAATTGCCATGTCGATGATGGCGGCGGACCGTACTACGACCAGACCTATGTCGGATCGGATCGAGAGATTCAGGACTCCGGTCAGCTGTGGGCTGCCGCGGTTGACGCCACGCGCCCATCGGACGCAACGGGGCAGGCGCTCACCTGGGAGGGCACGGTCATTCAAGCGCCCTACACCGCGGCCACCGGAGGCTTCACGCGCGCCGCGGGCGATGTGTGGGGTGGGGATGTCCCATGGTCAGTGTCGGTCGATGACCACTGGTCGATGGAGGCTGACGGCAACCCCTATCGCGACTGGGTCGAGACGATCAGTCAGCGGGACATGGCCGAGGCATTCAGCCTGTCGGCGGTCATGAAGGTCGAGGGCGTGAAGTCCGCGCGGGCCAATCTGGTGTTCG
>CAZLHZ010000182.1:4139-5030 GCA_964559285.1 uncultured Actinomycetes bacterium
GGTCATGAAGGTCGAGGTTGTCGCGGTTGATGCCCTCGGGATTCCCAGCATCATTCGCGGCACCTCACCGGGCGGGACCGTCTCGGACATCACCGGAACGAAGATGCGTGGTGCGCTGGGCTTGCGATCCCCGTGGGTTAGCGGCGTGTGGTGGGACGGCATGGCGGGGGAGCCGGTGTCGGTCACTCTCACCTCGAGTCCTGCCGGGTCGATCGTGGCCGGCCGCACCCTCACCCTGTCCGGTGCGATCACCCCGGCCGATGCCGGAGTCACCGTCAAGCGCCAGATTCCCAGCACGACCAGCCCTACTGGCTGGCGCACGGTTGCGTCGACTACGACCGCGGGTGATGGTGTCTACGCGTTCACGGTCCCGAATGTCAGACCTGCCGGCGAGAACCAGCAGTTCCGTGTCCTGGTGGAGAAGAAGGACCGTGTCGTGGCGCGTTCGCGCGTCATCACCGTGGCGGTGACCGAGCCGGTTGTGTCAGGGATGTCGGTCTCGCTCAGCAGTCGCAAAGTCGGGGAAGGCTCTGACGTCACGCTCGCGGGCAGCGTCAAGCCCGCCACCGGCGGGTTGACGGTCAAGCGTCAGATCAAGTCGGGCTCGGACTGGCGCACGCTGGAGAGCACGCTCACCGACGCGGATGGCGGCTTCGCCTTCACCATCGATCAGGTCAAGCCTGCGGGTGCGACTTACTCCTACCGTGTCGTCGTCACTGATGGCCGATCGGATCTGCTCACCAGTCGCGAGCTCAGCCTGTCTGTCACATCACCAAAGCCGACGGCCATCTCGCTCACTCTGCCCTCGAGTGCACCCGAGGGGTCGAACGTCACGCTCACCGGTCGCGTCGATCCGGCGATCGGCGGGGTCACGATCCAGCGCCAGATCAA
>CAZLHZ010000183.1:0-4774 GCA_964559285.1 uncultured Actinomycetes bacterium
ACGAGATCGCGTCCCCGTCCCGAACGACAACCCGATCCACACCCCGGACGTCACGCGATTTCGCCGGGATGTCCAAGCGCCGAGCAGCGCCCACGAGCGCAAGGGCCGCCTCGGGGCCGGGGCAGGTGACCTCGAGGGCTGCTGAGCGCCCCGGCTCTGTCAGGGATCCGTGGGCGAGGAAGGCGCCTCTCCACGCCGAGGCGCTGTCGCAGGTGCCGGACGAGACAACCGAGGGGGGCAGCCCTCGAATGGGGCGGCCACTGGGATCGACTATTCCGGTCTGGAGAGCCAACTGCTCACCGCCCTCAATCACCCGGACGACGTACCGGCTGCCCTTGCGGATGCCGGATGCCTGGACGACTGCCAATTCGCTGCGCTGGCCGTAGAGCTCACCGAGTTCGCGGTGGAGCCGTCGCGCCGCAACGCCGGTGTCCAGCTCGACCTCGATGACAATGCGGCCAGACACGAGGTGCAGGGCATGGGAGAAGCGCAGCAGCGCGGACACCTCTGCCTTACGGCAGCACGCCTTGGTGACACTGAGCCGGCTCAGCTCATCCTTGACCATTGAAGTCAGCGCCATGGCGTGATCCTCCCACGGGACAAGCATCGACCGAGGGCGGCCGCCAGCAGATCGACATCGTGACGGAGCGCGCCGTTGGTTCTGCTGTCAATGAGGTCCGCGAGGTGGACCTCGGCGCCCACCTGCTCCGCCGCCTGAAGGAGCAGCCGGGGGTCGGTGACGACAGATCGGTCCGCCAGAACAACGTCCAGGGTGATTCCCGGGAATTGCCGCGCCAGAACCTCAAGGTGGGTCTCGGGTGCGAACCCTCGTGTCTCACCCGCCTCCGGTCCGAGGTTGAGGACGAGGATCCGCAGAGCCGAGGTGGATCGAAGCGCGTCGGCCAATTGAGGAATGAGCAGGTGCGGCAGGACGCTCGTGAACCATGACCCGGGGCCGAGCACCACACTGTCCGCACGTGCCAGGGCAGCGAGGGCCTGGGGTGTTGCTGGCGGGTCTGGTGGGTCGATCGCCAAGGAGACAATGCGGCCCTTGGAACGGGCGACCTCTGATTGGCCGCGAATGGTGATCGAGTCAAGGATCCCGGCTGCAGGTTCTGCGCAGACGGGATCTGACGCGAGAATCTGCGCAACGATTTCCAGGGGAACTGTGGTGCTGGGCAGAACTCGACCATGCGCCCCGAGGAGCGCGGCCACCCAGTCCAGACCCGTGACGATATCGCCGGTCTCCTCCCAGAGCGCGGTGATGAGCAGGTTGCCAACCGAGTGCCCATCGAGCGAACCCGGGCTGCCGAATCGGTGCTGGACCACTCGACTCCACGTTCGGCCCCACGAGTCATCTCCGCACAGGGCTGCCAGAGCCATGTGCAGATCTTCCGGTGGCAGGATTCCGTACTCGCGACGCAGCCGGCCACTTGACCCTCCGTCGTCCGCTACTCCCACCACCGCCGTGAGGCGATCCGTGACGCGGCGCAGAGCTCGCAGGGTGGCAGCGAGCCCATGACCACCCCCGAGAGCGACGACGCGAGGGCCCGTACCCTGCTCCTCGCCGGAAGGCCGCACCGCTACTCCCGGCCCAGATCGCGGTGGACCACGAGCGTCTTGGTGTCTGCCGAACGCAACCGCTCTGCGAGTGCCTCGGCCATGGCGACGCTGCGGTGCTTTCCACCCGTGCACCCGACACCGATCGTGACGTACCTCTTGCCCTCGCGAAGGTAGCCATCACGGGTCAGGTCGAGCAGCGCCGTCGTACGGTCAAGGAATTCCCCTGCCTGTGCCTCCCCCAGGACGGCATCACGCACCGCTGGATCTTGACCGGTGAGAGGCCGAAGGGATGGGTCCCAGTGCGGGTTCGGAAGGAAGCGCACGTCAACAACGACATCGGCATCCACGGGGATCCCGTACTTGAAGCCGAAGGACACCACCGTTGCGCTGAGCGGCGTGGGACCTTCCGGGCCAAAAGCCGCATCGATCTTGCGGCGCAACTCATGGACGTTGAGAGCGGTCGTGTCAATGACGAGGTCGGACTCCGCCCTGAGCTGCCCCAGGACTGCCCGTTCCTTCCGCAGTCCGTCCACAAGACGCCCATCCCCTTGGAGGGGATGCGGGCGACGGTTGCTCTCAAACCGTCGGACGAGCTCAGCATCGGATGCTTCGAGGAATAGGAGCCGGATGTCGGATCCCCCCCTCCTCAGGTCTTGGACGGACGACATCAGCTCAGCAAAAAATGAGCCACCCCGGACGTCGATCACGACCGCCAGCCGTGGCAGGCCAGCATGTCCACGCACAAGCTCGATTGACTCGCCCAGAAGCATCGGTGGGAGATTGTCGATCACGAACCAGCCGAGATCTTCCAGCGATCGAGCAGCCGTCGAACGGCCGGCTCCGGACATACCGGTGACCAGCACGACCTCGAATGACTCACGAGCCATGTCGCTCCTTCCCGAACTCAGGCTACTCCGCGCCGGAATCTGCTGGATGCAGAGCATCGAAGATTGTCGCGGCCAGAGCTGGACCGATTCCCGGCACCTCCTTCAGCGCCTCGACGTCCGCATCACGAAGGGCGGCGACCGATCCGAAATGTCTGATGAGCGATCGACGCCGCTCCGGTCCAAGCCCCGGAATCGCGTCAAGAGCACTTGATCTGGTGGATGCTCGGCGTCGCCTGCGATGGTGAGATATGGCGAACCGATGAGCCTCATCTCGGATGCGTTGAAGAAGGAAGAGCCCCTCACTGCTTCGGGAGAGAATCACAGGGTCACGCTCGCCCGGCAGCCAGAGTTCTTCAAGTCGCTTCGCCAAGCCCGCGACTGGCACATCGACCACGCCCATGTCGATGAGAACTCGCTGTGCGATGGCCGCCTGGGGCTCGCCCCCATCAATGAGAAGCAACTGCGGCGGATAGGCGAATCGTCGCCGAGGACTGCTCTGCGTATCCTCAGTCAACGTCTCTGGCTCACTATTCGATCGCTGGAAACGGCGAGTGACGACCTCTGCGATTGACGCGAGATCATCCCGCCCGTCACCCCGGATCCTGTATGAGCGATAGTCGGATGTTTTTGGAAGGCCATCCTCAAACACCACCAGTGAGCCGACGGCGTCTCCCCCCTGAAGGTGCGAGATGTCGATGCATTCAATTCGCAGCGGAGCGCCAGGCAATTGCAGGGCGTCCTGGATCTCCTGAATCGCCCGAGAACGAGTAGTGAGATCACCACTTCGGCGCATCTTGTGCAACTGGAGTGAGTGCTCCGCATTACGCAGGACAGTATCCAAGAGTGACCTCTTGTCGCCGCGGGTCGGGACTCGTAGGTCGACTCTGGACCCGCGAATGGACGAAAGCCATGCGCACATGACGTCCATGTCTGCGGGGAGAACCGAGACGAGGACCTCGTTGGGCACCGAGATGGACCCTGCGGCGAAGATCTGCTGAAGCAGATCTTCCATCAGCTCCGCCTCATCACCATCGTCGACACGGTCGACAACAAAACCGCGCTGGCCACGAATCCTTCCTTCGCGGACATGGAAGATTTGGACAGATCCTTGTAGCGGATCACAGGCGAGAGCTATGACGTCAGCATCAGTTTGATCACTCAAGACAACGGCGCTCTTCTCCATGGCTCGTTCGATCGCCTGCAGGTCATCTCGCAACCTCGCGGCTCGCTCAAAATCCAGCTCAGCAGCAGCCTCAGTCATTTGCCGCTGAAGGTCTCGCTGCAAATTCTTCGACTGTCCCGACATGAAGCTGCAGAACGATTCGACGATCAATCGATGATCCTCAGCGGAGATGCGGTCTACGCACGGCGCTGAGCACCGATCAATGTAACCGAGGAGGCACGGACGCTGCGAGGCACGAGCTCGATTGAAGACGCCGGTTGTACAGGTGCGCAAGGGGAACACCCGGAGCAGGATGTCCAGCGTCTCCCTGATGGCCCAGGCATGTGCGTACGGACCGAAGTATCGCGTCCCTGCACGCTTGTCGCCGCGCATCACGAAGGCACGCGGGTATGTCTCCGCAACCGAGACGGCGAGGAAGGGATAAGACTTGTCATCCCGGTAGCGGATGTTGAAGCGTGGATCGTGCTCCTTGATCCACGTGTACTCCAATTGGAGAGCCTCAACCTCGGTGTTGACCACAACCCAATCCACCGTCTTCGCAGTGGCCACCATGGCTGCTGTGCGGGGCGCTAACGCTCGCGGGTCTTGGAAGTAGGAACTGAGCCGGGATCTGAGGTTCTTTGCCTTCCCGACATAGATAACCCGGCCATCGCGATCTTTGAACCGATAGACACCCGCCTCAACCGGTATGGTGCCAACCTCGGGCCGCATGATGCTCATGGGATTCGCACGACCACTCGCCTAGGTGTGAGCTCGTGCCGAGGTCTTGGTCGCTGTCTGCCGAACGGTTTTCGTTGCTGCTGCAGGTGTGAGGATCTCGGCGAGGAAAGCACCGGTATGGCTCCCCTTGGTCTTTGCGACCGTCTCGGGCGTGCCGACAGCCACAACCGATCCCCCTCCGGAGCCACCCTCGGGTCCCATGTCGATCACCCAGTCAGCCGTCTTGATGACATCAAGATTGTGCTCAATGACGATGACACTGTTGCCCTTGTCGACGAGGGAGTGGAGTACGCCGAGCAGCCGTCGGATGTCCTCAAAGTGCAGCCCCGTGGTCGGTTCATCGAGTACATAGATCGTTCGACCTGTGGAGCGCCGCTGAAGCTCAGATGCAAGCTTGACCCGTTGGGCCTCTCCCCCAGAC
>CAZLHZ010000183.1:4796-5014 GCA_964559285.1 uncultured Actinomycetes bacterium
GCCGACTGACCCATGCGGACATACCCCAGGCCGACCTGAACGAGAGTGTCAAGGTGCCGGGCAATGGAGTTGATCGGCCGGAAGAACTCAAGAGCCTCTTCAATAGGCATATCTAGCACTTCGCTGATCGTCTTGCCTTTGTAGCGAACATCCAGCGTCTCTCTGTTGTACCGAGCACCCCGACAGACTTCGCATGGCACATAGACGTCGGGCAGGAA
>CAZLHZ010000184.1:0-4989 GCA_964559285.1 uncultured Actinomycetes bacterium
GCTCAGGGTCGACCACCGGCGGCACCAAGGCGAAGGGCTCGACTGTCCGCGCACGCGCACGCGACCACGAGGTCATCGAGACGGCCGTGCGCGTCTTCTGGGAGAAGGGCTACGCCGGGGCGTCGATGCAGGAGGTCGCGGATGCCCTCGTCATGCTCAAGGGAAGTCTCTACTACTACATCGACTCCAAGGAGAGCCTGCTGCTCAAGATCTTTGACGACTCTCATCGCGAGATCAGTGAGCTGACAACCCTCACTCTCTCCGGACCGGGCAGCGCGACGCAGCGACTCGAGCGTTACCTCCACGCCTATGCCATCTGGACCTTGACCCACCTCGAGCGAGCCGGCCTGTTCGCGCGTGAGTGGCGCTACGCCGCAGAACCCGTGCGCAGTTCGCTGGCCGATCGGGTGCGCCACTACGACAAGGTCCTCAGCGATCTCATTCGACAGGCGCAGGCCGAGGGTCCGCCGACGGCGGTGGACCCACAGCGGGCCTCCCGCTTCATCTGGGCGGCCCTGACCTCCCTTCCTGACTGGTATCGCCCGGGTCGTAATCCATCCGCCGAGCAACTGGCCGACGACTACGTCGACCTCGCGATGCGTGCGGCTGGGGTGCGTGCGTGAGCATGGAGTCCTACAGCACCTTCGGATCCGTGACCGAACTGCTGAGCCACCGTGCTGAGCATCAGGGCTCGATGGTTGCCGTCGTCTTCGAGGGCACTCCCGTGACCTACGCGGAGCTCGACAAGGCGGCCGCATCGGTGCAGGCATGGCTCACAGACCACGGGGTGAGCAAGGGCGACCACATCGCGATCCTCGGCTCCAACTCGCTGGAGTTCCTCTACGCGTGGTTTGGGATCGCCCGGGCAGGCGCCGTGGCAGTGCCCATCAACACCTCAAGCATCGGGGAGGCGCTGCGCTACACGCTGTGGCACTCCGACGCCGTGGGCCTGTTCGTCGATGCTGACCTGTCCAGCGCCGTGGACGATGTGCCGGCCGTCGAGAGCCTGCGGTGGCAGGTGGTGCTCGACGGCATGCCTTCTGAACGTGCGGACTCGCGCGTGGCGATGGGATCGGTGCTCGCGACGAGCCCGGCTGATGCCCCCGTTGCGGTTGCGTCGTTGGATCCCATGAACATCATCTACACCTCGGGGACCACCGGTATGCCCAAGGGCGTTGTCCTCAGTCATCTCAGCTACGTCAACACCGGTGCCTACTGGTCAAGCCACTTTGGTCTCACCAGTGAGGACGTGCTCCACACCTGCCTGCCGCTGTTCCACTGCAATGCCCAGCAGACAACCATGATGGGTGGCCTCTCGGTTGGCGCGACCGTCTATCTCAACCGCAAGTTCTCCCTCAGCAACTTCTGGCGCTGGATCAGTGAGTCCCAGGCAACGATCACGAGTCTGCTCGGAGCCATGCTGGTCCTGCTGGCCAAGAGTGAGGAACGCCCCGGCGACGCGGACAACTCACTGCGCTTCATCAACGGCGCTCCCGTGCCAGAGACCCTCCATCCGGAGCTGGAGCGGCGATTCGGCCTGCGCGTTGTCGAGGGATACGGCCTGACCGAGACCGGGACGATGTGCACACTCAGCCCACTCGACGACCGTCGGCCCGGCACGATCGGGCGTCCGCTGGCCTACACCGAGATGAAGATCGTTGATGAGTCCGGTGAGCTCGTCAATGCTGGAGTGCCGGGACAGATTCTCACGCGCACCTTCATCCCGGGATCATTCATGACGGGCTACTACAAGGAGCCTGACAAGACCGCCGAAGCACTCGCGGGTGGGTGGTTCCACACCGGTGACGCCGGATTGCAGCGCAAGGACGGATGGTTCGTCTTCGTCGACCGGATGAAGGACACGATCCGCCGCCGCGGCGAGAACATCAGCTCCTTCCTGCTGGAGAAGATCATCGGGGACCACCCGGAGATCCAGGAGATCGCGGCCGTCGGAGTGCCCTCGGAGCTGTCCGAGGACGACGTCAAGATCTATGTCGTGCGTCAGCCCGGCTCGGCACTCACCGAAGTGGAGCTGTCCGAGTGGTGCCGACCGCGCGTCGCCGACTTCATGCAGCCGCGCTACATCGAGTTCGTCGAGTCCTTCCCCCGCACCGACACCGGGCGCGTCCAGAAGTTCGACCTGCGACGCCGGGGCGTGAGCACGGCGTGGGACCGGGATCGCGACCGGTCACGCACCTGACCGGCACGGCGACCGGAGTGCGGGCCGCCGGCATCGGCGTACGCCCTCATCCTGTTCCGCAAAGTCCCTTGGAGGGCGGACTTCACGCTGCTACCCTGCATCAAACGTATGTTTGATTTGCAAAGGGGTGCACGGTGACGGCCGTCGATGAGGCCTCGGCCTTTCTGGGGGATGCTGCGCGCTGGCTCGAGGACAACGTGCCTGAGCGCTGGCGCAAGGAGCGCAATGCCCTCGCCGAGGAGGAGAAGGTCTCGATCCGTCGCGAATGGGATCGGGCCCTGCATCGCGGTGGGTTCTCCGGACTCTCACTTCCGGTTGCCATCGGCGGAGGCGGACGCAGCCTGCGCGACGACGTCCTGTTCCACGAGCTCGCTGCGCGCGCGCACGCACCCGAGAGTCTCGGCCGCATCGGGCGCATCCTCACCATCCCGACGCTGCTCACCCACGGCACTCAGGATCAGCGTGAGCGCTTCATCCCGCCAATCCTCACGGGCGATCAGGTGTGGTGCCAGGGCTTCTCGGAACCTGCAGCCGGATCCGACCTCGCCAGCCTCATGACCCTAGCCACCCGCGTGGACGGCGGATGGGAGATCACCGGGCAGAAGATCTGGGTCACCCTAGGTCAGTACGCCGATCGCTGCCTGCTCCTCGCCCGGACCAGCACCGATGCAGCGCGCTACCGCAATCTCGGACTCTTCATGCTCGACATGCGTCAGCAGGGCGTCACCTGTCGACCCATCAAGCAGCTGTCAGGAGATTCGCACTTCGCCGAGCTCTTCCTCGATCGCGCATTCGTCGACGATGCGGACCTCATTGGCGAACCGGGTGATGGCTGGCGGATTGCCATGACGACGCTGACCGCTGAGCGGGGTGGGATCGAGGCGATCACCCGCTATGTCGACATGCGCAGTGACACCGATCTCCTCCTGTCCTGCTGCGGTGCAGGATCCACGCGAGGCGAGACGATCGAGGAGCTCGACACCCGAGTCGAAGTGCTGCGGCTCCAGGTGCTCAAGGCTCTTGATGGCGACGACGACGCGGAGCAGTTCCGGCGCAGCTGCATGCTCAAGGTCATGTGGAGTGAGCTGTGGCAGGAGATCACGGAATTCGCCGTCGGCCTGGGCTGTCTGGAGCATCGTGCGCACTGGCGGCATCAGTATCTCGAGGTGCGGGCCACGTCCATCTACTCGGGCACGAACGAGATCCAGCGCAACATCATCAGCGAGCGGGTGCTGGGACTGCCTCGATGACGCTCGACCTCGCCTGCTCCGACCTCGGCCGGCTCTCGGCCGATGCCCTCGCGACCATGGCCACCCGCTCGATCGCGGGCCGACCGCTCATCGACTACGCCTGCACCTCCGCTCTCGCGTGGTCGGACATCGCAGACGGGGGCTGGGATCTCATCGGGGCGCCGGAGTCTGTCGGCGGGGGTGGGGCGCGACTGCGCGATCTGGTGGAGGTGGCACGGGTCTGCGGGGCCCTCGCCCTGCCCACCCCTCTCTTGGAGAGCCTGTGGGTGAAGCGGTGGTCGGCCGCGGCGCGCGAGCAGCGCGGCCCGGTGTCCGTCGCGGTCCCCGCACGAGGGGCACCGGGCTCGGGGGCTGCTCCCCATGGTGCAGAACCGGGCGTTCTCGTGGCGCGCAGCGTCGGTCGTGCCGACGACGAGTTCGCTGAGGCGGCAGGAGCGGTGGACGACTTCGCCCCGACCCTGCGCCTGGTCTCCCTGCCGTGGGTGACCTCCGTGTCCGTCGAGGCGGTCCGCGACCTCGTCACCCTGTGGACGGCTGAGGCCGTCGGCGCCGCCCAGCGCCTCGTCGATCTGTCCGTCGACTACGCCAGGAATCGGCAGCAGTTCGGTCGACCCGTCGGCAGCTTCCAGGCCGTCAAGCACCAGCTGGCAGACATGCATTCGTGGGCGGAGTACGCCGACACGGCGGTAGTCTGGGCGAGCGCCGAGCCGGAGGAGACCTTCCGCGCATGCGGCTACGCCTTGGAGACCGCGATCCGGGTGGCCCAGGGTGCGATTCAGGTGCACGGCGGGATGGGGTTCACGTGGGAACTCGGACTGCATATCTACCTGCGGGCCATGCTCGCCCGCCGCGACAGAAACTTCACCAGCGCCGCGTCGACCGGCTCGCCGGTGCGAACCAGCGCGTAGTCGCAGCGGTCGGTCGCGGCCCGGCGCCGGGCGTCGGCCAGGAACGCCTCCAGCGCCGCCAGGTAGCCGGACCGCAACGCCCGCGGGTTGCAGGCGACGTGGTCGGGCAGTTCGAGCCCCTCGAACCGGGTCGGCCCCTCGAACGGAAAGTCGAGTTCGTCGTCGTCCATCACGGGCAGCAGCACGAGATCGTGCCCGCGCTTCCGCAGCAGCCGCAGGCCCTGAAAGATGCCGTCTCGGTCCCCGAGCAGGTCGGTGACGATCGTCACGAGTCCGCGCGGCGGCAGCGTCTCGGCGACCTGCCGCAGCACCGGTGCGAAGGCGGTGGCCCGGCCGGCCCGCGGCCGCTCCAGCACCTCAACGACGCTCGCCAGATGCGACCGCGCCGTTCGCGCCGGCACGGCGGCCCGGACGCGGTCGTCGAAGACGGCGCAGCCCACGGCGTCGCCGTGCGACAGCGCCAGCCAGGCGAGACTCGCGGCGAGCGTGGCCGCACAGTCGTACTTCCCGAGCCGGGCGGCGGCGCCCGCGGGCCGGTCGGGCACGTAATCCATGCTCGCCGAGCAGTCGACCAGGAGCGTGAGGCGGAGGTTCGTCTCCTCCTCGAACTCCTTCACCGTCAGCCGGTCCT
>CAZLHZ010000185.1:0-2244 GCA_964559285.1 uncultured Actinomycetes bacterium
CGGGGCCGCAGGCCTCCGCCAACCACCTCCCGCGGACAGTTCCCGGCCGTGACCGAAGGAATGTGTCCGCCGGACGCATAACCACCGGGAGTTGTCCGCGCGCCGGCCAGGAATCCGCGGGGCCGCAGGCCTCCGCCAACCACCTCCCGCGGACAGTTCCCGGCCGTGACCGCAGGAATCAGTCCGCCGGACGCATAACCACCGGGAGTTGTCCGCGGCGTTAGTCCTCGCGCTCGAGAGCGTCCCGGACCGGCACGAGCTTGGCCGCGGACTCGGCGAGTTCACTGGCCGGATCCGACCCGGCCACGATGCCGCAGCCGGCGAAGAGTCGCAGCCGGCGCGAGGCCGCATCCACCTCGGCGCAGCGCAGCGCGATGCCGAATTCCCCCTCACCCCGTGAGTCCATCCATCCGACCGGTCCGGCGTAACGACCGCGGTCCATGCCCTCGAGCTCGCGGATGACCGACAGGGCGCGCTCCGTCGGCGTGCCGCACACGGCCGCCGTCGGGTGCAGGGAGGCGGCCAGCGCGAGCACGGGCGTGTCATCAGCCAGCTGCCCAGTGACGTCCGTCGCGAGGTGCTGGACATTGGCCAGCCGCAGGACATGCGGCCGCGCCGGGACATGCAGATCGGTGCAGTGCGTCGTCAGGGCGCGGGCGACCGAGTGCACGGCGTACTCATGCTCCTCCAGGTCCTTCCCGCTCGCGAGCAGGGCGAGGGCGCGGCCGGCATCGACCTCGTCATCACCGAGGGCACGCACGGTGCCGGCCAGGACGCGCGAGGTGACCTCGTGCCCGGTGCGGCGGACCAGCAGCTCAGGGGTCGCGCCGACGAGCCCGTCGACACTGAACGTCCAGCAGCCCGGATATCGCGCGGCGAGTCCGGCCAGGAGGAATCGCGGGTCGAGCGGGCCATCGACCTCGGCGCTGATGTCCCGGGCGAGGACGACCTTGTCGAGCTCGCCCCGGGTGATCCGCTCGATCGCCTCGGCCACTGCCGACTGCCACTCGATCGCGGGGCGGCTGCCCTCAGCCCAGCGGACATTCCCCGGACCCGACGGTGCGGGCACGGGGGAGTGGACCGCGGCCCAGGCCTGCGCAGGATCGTCGCCCACGACCGTCCCCCACGCGATCCCGCCGCGGCGGCCGAGGATGACCCGCGGCACGACGACCACGGACGTCCCCGGAGTCGGATCGAACGCGAAGGACGCGAAGGCGACCGGTCCGGAGCCGGGCACCCCGACCTCGTCGGTGACCTCGGCCTCGCGACACCACTGCGCCCACCAGCGCTGCGCCCGGCTGAACCGCTCCGGCCCCGAGATATCAAGCCGCGCGGCGGTCCCCCAGCCGACCAGGCCATCACCGCCGCGTACCCACGCCACCGGCGCATCGGGCACAAGTCGCGACAGCAGGTCGACCCCGGCGTCGTCGATGCGCAGTGACCGCACCCGTGGGGCGGTCACCACCGTGACGGGGGCGGTCAGCACGGCATGAGCGTACGACGCTCCCCGGGGCCCGGCAGTCCGGCTCAGTGTGCGTTCGCGCACTCCGGCAGGACCGCGACGAGTTCATCGGCCTGGTCGCGACATGTGCCCACTCGTCCCGGAAGGCTCGCCCGCCCGACCTCTGGGAGGATGCCGACGTGACCCGAGCTGACCTTGGCAAGCGACCCAGCGAGGTCGCGGCGATGTTCGACCGGGTCGCGGCCCGCTACGACCTCACCAATGACGTCCTCGCGCTCGGGCAGACGCGACTGTGGCGACGCGCGGTCGTCAACGCGGTCGCCGCCCAGCCCGGTGAGCGCATCCTCGATCTCGCCGCCGGCACCGGCACCTCCTCCGAGCCGTTCCGGGCGCGCGGGGCCGAGGTCGTGCCGTGCGACTTCTCCCTCGGGATGCTGCGGGTCGGGCGCGAGCGCCTCCCGCACCTGCCCTTCGTCGCCGGTGATGCGCTGCGCCTGCCCTTCCGCGATGCCTCCTTCGACGCGGTCACCATCTCCTTCGGTCTTCGCAATGTCGCGGACCCGCTCACGGCCCTGCGCGAGATGCGCCGTGTCGTGCGTCCGGGTGGCCGTCTTGTCGTGTGCGAGTTCTCACACCCGACCTGGGGTCCGTTCCGCACCGCCTACACGGAGTACCTCATGCGTGCGCTGCCCGCCGTGGCCCGGCGTACCTCCAGCAACCCCGATGCCTATGTCTATCTCGCCGAGTCGATCCGCGCGTGGCCCGATCAGGCAGGGCTCGCT
>CAZLHZ010000185.1:2254-4961 GCA_964559285.1 uncultured Actinomycetes bacterium
CTGCGCTCATCGGCGAGGCTGGGTGGGGTCACGCGCAGTGGCTCAACCTCACCGGCGGCATCGTCGCCCTGCATCGCGCGACACGCGACTGACGGTCCGTCTTCAGCACCCTCTGGCGCCACGGACCTGCGCGCGATGGCAGCGCGCGGAGAGCCTAGGATGACGTCGTCCTGCTGCTGCGTGGTCGTGGAAAGGATCTCGGGTGAGTCCCTACGTGCCGATCCTGGTCCTCGGCGTGCTGGCCTTCGGGTTCGCACTCTTCTCGGTCGTCATCGCGAGCATCACCGGACCCAAGCGCTACAACAGAGCGAAGTACGATGCCTACGAGTGCGGCATCGAGCCGACCCCGCTCGCGGTCGGTGGGGGGCGCTTCCCGGTCAAGTACTACCTGACCGCGATGCTGTTCATCATCTTCGACATTGAAATCGTGTTCCTCTACCCGTGGGCGGTCGCGTTCGACCAGCTCGGCCTCTTCGGCCTGGTGGAGATGGTGCTGTTCATCGTGGCCGTCCTCGTCGTCTACGCCTACGTGTGGCGGCGCCGTGGACTCGAGTGGGACTGACGGAGGACTGACATGGGTCTGGAAGAGAAGCTCCCGTCGGGCGTCCTGCTGACGACGGTGGAGAAGTTCGCCGGCTATGCCCGCAAGGGCTCGCTGTGGCCGGCCACCTTCGGTCTGGCGTGCTGCGCGATCGAGATGATGGCGGTCGGTGGTCCGCGCTATGACATCGCGCGCTTCGGCATGGAGGTCTTCCGGGCCTCGCCGCGACAGGCCGACCTCATGATCGTCGCCGGTCGCGTGAGCCAGAAGATGGCGCCGGTCCTGCGCCAAATCTATGACCAGATGCCCAATCCCAAGTGGGTGCTCGCCATGGGTGTGTGCGCCTCCAGTGGCGGCATGTTCAACAACTACGCGATCGTCCAGGGCGTCGACCATGTCGTGCCCGTCGACATCTATCTGCCGGGCTGCCCGCCCCGGCCGGAGATGCTCATCGACGCCATCCTCAAGCTGCACGATCAGATCCAGGACACACCCATGGGCGTCAACGCCAAGCGCGCCGCCCTGCAGGCTGAGGCGGAGGCGCTCGTCGCCATGCCGACGATTGAGATGAAGGGACTGCTGCGGTGACCGACCAGACAGCAGGCCTGCCGGTCCCGACCGGCCCCACTCTTGAGGTCATTGATGTGCGGCACGGTGCCTTCGGTGTGTCCGGATCCGGTGACACCTCGGGCTTCGGCGGACTCGTGCAGCCGGTGGTCCTGCCGGGCGCGACCCCGCGCCCGTGGGGCGGCTGGTTCGACGAGGTCGGCGAGGAGCTCGAGCTCGCCCTGGCTGATGGCCGCACCCCGATGCAGACCGCCGTGGAGAGAGTCGTCATCGACCGCGGCGAGATGACCTTCCATGTCCGCCGCGAGCACCTGCTGGAGTTCGTCACCGTGCTGCGCGATGAGCCCGGCCTGCGTTTTGAGATGTGCTCCGGCGTCAGTGGCGTGCACTACCCGCACGACACCGGTCGCGAGCTCCACGCCGTCTACCACTTCCTGTCGATCACCCACAATCGCCGAGTGCGCGTTGAGGTGTCCGTCCCGGATGCCGATGCGCACATCCCGTCGATCGTGTCGGTGTATCCCACGAACGACTGGCACGAGCGCGAGACCTACGACTTCTTCGGCATCGTCTTCGACGGACATCCGGCGCTCACCCGCATCGAGATGCCCGATGACTGGCCCGGCCATCCGCAGCGCAAGGACTACCCGCTCGGTGGCATTCCTGTCGAATACAAGGGCGCGACCGTGCCGCCGCCCGACACGCGGAGGTCCTACTCCTGATGACGACCGACAATCAGACCGGCGTCGAGTACGACGTTGACTTCGACGACGACGACTTCATCGACCCCTACGCGACGGCGTTCGACACGACCGAGGGCAAGGTCTTCACCGTGTCCGGCGGCGACTGGGACACCGTGCAGGCACCCGCGGCCGGGCAGAAGGAGCGGATCGTCGTCAACATGGGACCGCAGCATCCGTCGACCCACGGTGTGCTCCGACTCATCCTCGAGCTTGACGGCGAGACGGTGACCGAGGCCCGCTGCGGCATCGGCTACCTCCACACCGGCATCGAGAAGAACCTCGAGTTCCGCTCCTGGGTTCAGGGCGTCACGTTCGTGACCCGCATGGACTACCTCTCCCCGTTCTTCAACGAGGCTGCCTACTGCCTCGGCGAGGAGAAGCTGCTCGGGGTCACCGATCAGATCCCCGAGCGGGCCAACGTCATCCGCGTCATGATGATGGAGCTCAACCGCATCTCCTCCCATCTCGTGGCATTGGCCACCGGCGGCATGGAACTCGGCGCGCTGACCGCGATGACCTTCGGATTCCGCGAGCGCGAGTTGATCCTCGACCTGTTCGAGATGATCACGGGTCTGCGCATGAACAGTGCCTACGTGCGTCCCGGCGGTGTGGCGCAAGACCTCCCGGCCGGTGCAGAGCAGAAAATCCGCGAGACGCTGCCACTCCTCAAGAAGCGTTTGAAGGACACCGCCGACCTCCTCGTCGACAACACCATCTGGATGGGACGCACCGTCGACGTCGGCTACCTCGACCTCACCGGCTGCATGGCCCTCGGCATCACCGGCCCCGTCCTGCGCTCGACCGGACTGCCACACGACCTGCGCAAGTCCCAGCCCTACTGCGGTTACGAGACCTA
>CAZLHZ010000186.1:0-4954 GCA_964559285.1 uncultured Actinomycetes bacterium
CATCCGCACCGAGTCCGAGATGGAGGACGCCCTTCGGCAGATCGATGCGCTGAAGGAGCGAGCCCGCCACATCAAGGTCGAAGGCGGTCGGGAGTACAACCCGGGCTGGCACATGGCGATCGACCTCCAGAAGCAGTTGATCGTCTCGGAGTGCATCGCGCGCTCGGCCCTCACGCGGCAGGAGTCCCGCGGCGGGCACACGAGGGACGACTTCCCGGCGATGGATCCGGAATGGCGCAAGGTGAATCTCATCTGTCGGCTCAACGGTGACTCGGTGAGCGTCACGCGGCAGGCGCTTCCGCCGATGCGCGAGGAGCTCGCCGCGCTGTTCGACGGCAAGGAACTGTCGAAGTACATGACGGAAGAGGAATTGCAGGCGCTCAGTCGAGAGGTGGCACACGCATGAGCTACATGGCGAAATTCCGTCTATGGCGGGGTGACAACGGTGCGGGGCAGCTCACCGACTACGACGTGGAGGTCAACGAGGGCGAGGTCGTGCTCGACGTCCTCCATCGGATCCAGGCGACCCAGGCGAATGACCTCGCCATCCGCTGGAACTGCAAGGCGGGCAAGTGCGGATCCTGCAGCGCCGAGGTGAACGGCCGTCCGAGGCTCATGTGCATGACCCGGATGAACACGTTTGACCCGGCGGAGCCCCTCGTGGTGACACCGCTGCGGACGTTCCCGGTGATTCGTGACCTCGTCACTGATGTGTCCTACAACTACGTCAAGGGGCGCGAGGTGCCGGCGTTCACTCCGCCGAAGAACCTCAA
Organism: uncultured Actinomycetes bacterium; assembly: GCA_964559285.1. Lineage (GTDB taxonomy): Bacteria > Actinomycetota > Actinomycetes > S36-B12 > S36-B12 > CAZLHZ01. The sequence continues at coordinate 774 of CAZLHZ010000186.1, forward strand.
GCCGGGTGACTACCGGATGCAGCAGGAGGACGTGAACCGCAGCCAGGAGTTCCGCAAGTGCATCGAGTGCTTCCTGTGCCAGAACACCTGCCATGTCATCCGTGACCACGAGGAGAACAAGAAGTCCTTCTCGGGCCCGCGAGTCCTCATGCGCGTAGCAGAGCTCGACATGCATCCGCTCGATGTCCTCAATCGCAAGCGCTCCGCTCAGGAGCAGCATGGCCTGGGCTACTGCAACATCACCAAGTGCTGCACCGAGGTCTGCCCCGAGCACATCAAGATCACGGACAACGCCCTCATCCCCATGAAGGAGCGCGTGGTCGACGTGAAGTACGACCCGATCGCGTGGCTCGGCTCGAAGATCCGTCGTCGTCAGGACGGGGACGTCGGCTGAGATGAGCGGGTCGACAGAGTCGGGCCTGCCCTTCAAGACGGTCTACGGGCCCGACGACCTGTCGACGTGGGATCCAGGATCCGCCCTGGGCGAACCGGGGGAGTTCCCCTACACCCGGGGTGTTTACCCGAGCATGTACACCGGCCGTCCATGGACGATGCGGCAGTACGCCGGATTCGGGACGGCTGTCGAGTCCAATCAGCGCTATCGGCAGCTCCTTGCCGCCGGGACCACTGGGCTCTCCGTGGCCTTCGACCTGCCGACTCAGATGGGCTACGACTCGGATCATCCCCTCGCCCACGGCGAGGTTGGCAAGGTCGGTGTGGCCATCGACTCGATCGACGACATGCGGATCCTCTTCGATGGGATTCCACTCGACCAGGTCTCCACGTCGATGACGATCAACTCCCCGGCAGCACTGCTCCTCCTCCTCTACCAGCTGGTGGCGGAGGAGCAGGGCGTCGCCGCGGCCGATCTCAATGGCACGATCCAGAATGATGTGCTCAAGGAGTACATCGCCCGGGGCACCTACATCTACCCTCCGGCGCAGTCGCTGCGCCTGATCACGGACATCTTCACCTATTGCCGCGCGGAACTCCCGAAGTGGAACACCATCTCCATCTCCGGCTATCACATGGCCGAAGCCGGAGCCACTCCTGTCCAGGAGATCGCCTTCACCCTCTCCAATGCGGTGGCCTACGCCGAGGCCGCGATCGCCAGCGGCCAGGATGTGGATGAGTTCGGCCCTCGCCTCGCCTTCTTCTTCGTTGCCCGCACCACGCTGCTGGAGGAGATCGCGAAGTTTCGTGCTGCTCGGCGGATCTGGGCGCGGATCATGCGCGATCGATTCGGGGCCAAGGATCCCAAGTCGATGATGCTGCGCTTCCATACCCAGACGGCGGGAGTGCAGCTCACCGCGCAGCAGCCCGAGGTGAATCTCGTGCGCGTCGCCATTCAGGCACTCGGTGCGGTGCTCGGTGGCACCCAGTCACTGCACACGAACTCCTACGACGAGGCGATCGCTCTGCCGACGGAGAAGGCGGCTCGGCTGGCCCTGCGCACCCAGCAGGTGCTCGCCTATGAATCAGACGTGTGTCGCACGGTCGACCCCTTCGCGGGCTCCTACGTCATCGAGTCCCTCACGGATGAGATGGAGGAGGCGATCGTCAGCCTCATGACCCGGGTGGATGACATGGGTGGTGCAGTCGCCGGGATCGAGCAGGGTTTCCAGAAGCTGGAGATCGAGCGGTCGGCGTACGACATCACCAAGGAGATCGACTCCGGGGAGCGGGTCATCGTCGGCGTCAATCGCTTCACGATCGACGCGGAGGAGCCCTATGAGCCGCTGCGCGTCAACCCGGCCATTGAGGCGGAGCAGGCCGAGCGACTGAAAACCCTTCGAGCTACGCGCGACAACGATGAGGTGGCCCGGTGGCTGGCAGCGGTCCAGGATGCTGCCCGCGGCACGGACAACCTGCTCATCCCGATGCGTGAGGCGCTGCGGGCGTGCGCCACGGTCGGCGAGGTCTCGGATTCGCTGCGTTCTGTCTGGGGTCAATACTCCCCTCCGGAGGTATTCTGAAACGCAGAGTCGATGGTCGCGTGTGCCAGTCACGCCCGGCTCGACTCATGCACGGAAGTGACTGCGACAGCCTGACAGTCTTATCGCGGACCGACCTTCCCCGGAGGAATGCATGCCCACTGTCCGACTCATCCGGCTGGCGGGCTCCCTCGCTGGGCTGACTGCTCTCGTGGTGGCCTGCACGGCGCCGCCGCAGCCGTCGCCGAGCACGAGCGAGCCGGTACCTTCGAGCAGTTCCGCGACGAGCTCGTCATCGCAGCCGTCTCCGACGTCGAGCAGCCCCACCGCACCCGCAGACCTTGTCTGCCTGGTCTCTGATCCGGATGGATTCGATGACCGGGGGCTCAATGCACGTGCTCTCGATGGACTCACCGTCGCGGCGGGCGAACTGCCGATCCGCACTGCGCAGTTCGAGACGGCAACGGAAGCAGACATCGCCACGACGCTGTCCGATGCGGTGAGCGCCGAGTGCACACTCGTCTTTGTCGTCGGCTATCGGATGGCGGATGCCGCCGTGGCGCTCGCCGGCGCCCATGCGGAGACAACGTTCGTCATCCTGGACTTTGCGTATCCCTCCTCCCTCGCCAATCTCAAGGGCATCACCTTCGCCACTCAGGAGGCGGCCTATCTTGCGGGCTACGCGGCTGCTGCCCTGAGCAAGACCAACCGCGTCGGCACCTATGGCGGTGTGCCGATCCCGACGGTCATGTCCTCCATGAGTGGTTTCAGCCAGGGAGCTCTTCGGTACGCCGCAGATCAGGATGTCTCGGTGTCCGTGGATGGCTGGGTGGCGCGTGATCCCGCAACGTCCACGTTTGTCGGCGGCTTTGAGGACAGTGCAGCGGCGCGTTCGATCACGCAGTCGCAGCTCGCTGATGGCGCCGATGTCATCTATCCCGTTGCCGGAGCTGCCGGGGTCGGCACACTGGAGGAGATCGCCGGGCGGGAGGAGTCGGCCGCTGCGGTGTGGAATGACGTCGATGGCTGCCTCACGCTGCCCGAGTCCTGTCGCTTCATTCTCACCAGCGTCATCAAGCATCTCGACGTCATGGTGCTGCTCACGACGAGGTCCTTCCTCGACGGCACACTCGACAATCAGGTGGGCGTGGGCACCCTTGCCAACGGTGGCGTCGACATCGCACCGTTCCGGGACTTCGATGCGCTGCTGCCGGTGTCCGCCCGCGCCCGGATCTCGGACCTGCGCGACGCCATCATCGACGGCACCATCGTCGTGGACCCCGTCCTGCCCCTCACCTGAGTCATATCGGAGGAGTTCTCCTGAGACCTCCTCCGACCCTTCACGAGGGTAGGCTCCGTGACGTCACACGAGGAGGCAGCATGTCCGCTCGCAGGTCCACCCTGATCCTAGTCCCGGCCGTCGTGGCCGCCCTGATCCCGCTCGCCGGGCTCGCATCGGCGGCCGCAGACACTCGTCCGGCTGATGCCCTGCCGGCCCAGACGTCACTGGATAGTTCCGAAATCTCGGGTGGGTTCGGAGGCTGGGCAGCGCTCGACGGAGGGGCCGCGGCTCGCCCGCAGGTCACCGGTCTGAGTGTGCAGACCGGTGCGGTCGAGACCGTGGCGATCGCCGACGGAGTGCCCGTCGTTGGATCGACGTTGACTGCCGTCGTGCGGCCCGTGGGCCTGTGTCCGGACGGTCCCCGCGCGGGTCTGGACTGCGACTCCATGCCGAATCGCATGGAGATCACGGTGGGCCATCTCGAGGACGGAATCGCGCGTGCCGATCTCAACGGTGCCGCATCGCCGAAGATCACCGCATCCTCGATCGTTGATCTCACCGTCGATCTTGGCGGCCTCGGGTCGCACCTTCGCTGGTCATGGGCCAGCGGTGAGCCGACGTTCTGGTCAGTCGAGGGGATCGGGACCAGCGATGTGGTGGTGCACATCCGCTTCCGCCCGGGTGCGCGCCCGATCGCGGAGAGCAGGAGTGCCTGCACCGGCGTACCCGTGAAGAAGGGCTGCGAGGCTCCGCGCGCGGATCATGTCGAGCGCCAGGCAGTGCTCGTCGTCAGCTTCGATCAAGCTGTCAATCAGGCTTACGCGGGTGCCCTCGTCGCGACGGATGGCGCCTATGCCGGATCGGTGGAAGTGGACTACCCCGCGGGCGAGGACTATCCGACCGTGTCCCTGGGCATGTCCGCGCCCAGCTCCATCAAGGCGGCCCCGACGAAGGCGCGGATGTGG
>CAZLHZ010000187.1:0-4924 GCA_964559285.1 uncultured Actinomycetes bacterium
CCATCGCCGGAGTGCTGCGCGCCGAGGCCCCCCTCGCCGTGGCGAACGCCCTCTTCCTGGTCCTGCTCCTCGCCGGCGGAACGGTGCTGCCGCCGGCGGCATTGCCGGCGCTGCTCGCCGCTGTCATCTCCTGGCTGCCCACCGCGGCACTCGGCGACTGGCTGCGAGCGGTGTCCGCCGGAGGGGCCATCCCGCCGATGGCACCGGTGATCCTCATCGTCTGGGGAGTCATCGGCAGTGTCGTCGTCGCACGGCGCTTCCGGTGGACGTAGGAAGCGCCACCTCCTGAGACGGCCACTAGTCTCATTGCGTGACTGAGACTGCCGCGCCCGCGATCGCCGCTCCCCCACACTGGACCCGTCCGATCTTCATCGCCAACCTCGTGGCGCAGTGCGCCATCGTGGTGACCGGCGGCATCGTGCGCCTCACGGGGTCGGGTCTGGGGTGCCCCACGTGGCCTGAGTGCGTCGACGGCTCCATCGCCCCGACGCCCTACCAAGAGGAGTCCTGGCACAAGTACGTCGAGTTCGGCAATCGCCTGCTCACGTTCGTCCTCGTCCTGCTCGCGCTGGCCTCCGTGGCCGCCATCGTGGCCATCGGCGTACGCCGGCGCCGGGCCGGTCTTCCCCAGCGCCGTCCGCTCATCCTGCTCGCGCTCGTTCCCCTGGTCGGCACCCTCGCTCAGGCCGTGCTCGGCGGCATCACCGTGCTCACGGGACTCAATCCGCTCACTGTGGCAGCGCACTTCCTCGTGTCCATGGCACTCATTGCCGGGTGTGTGTGGCTCGTGGTGCGCAGCGGTGAGAGCGCCGATCAGCCGCTCACTCGTCTCGTCCCGCGGCCCATGAGCGTGCTCGGCGGCCTCCTCGTGGCGGTGGCCGCCGTCGTCCTCACCCTCGGCACGCTCGTCACTGCCAGCGGTCCGCACTCGGGAGACGCGGATGTGTCGCACCGACTGCCTATCGACCCGCGAATGATCTCGTGGCTCCACGCCGATGCCGTGCTGCTCTTCCTCGGCCTGGCGGTGGGGCTTCTCATCGCGCTGTACGTCGTTGCCGCCCCCGCTACTGCTCGACGTCGCGCCATTGTGCTGCTTGTCGTCATCGTCGTGCAGGGCGCTATCGGTTACACGCAGTACTTCACCGGGCTGCCGTGGGGTGTCGTGACCTTCCACGTTGTCGGTGCCACAGTCACCTGGGTGGTCGTGCTCTTCCTACTGACGTCGCTGCGCCGTCGCGGCTAGAGGGCCCAGCCGGTCACGAACGGATCGATCGCGACGCACAAGAACAGCAGCGCGAGGTACGAGATCGAGTAGTGGAAGAGTCGCATCGGTCGAAGGTCTTCAGCAGCGGACCTTACTCGCGCGCGCAGCCGGTACGCCTCCAGAAGGAACACCGCGCCGAGAACGATAGCTGCTGCAGAGTAGAGCGGCCCCATGGGCGCGACCGGCACCAGCAGCAGCGACGTGGCGACCATGACCCAGCCGTAGATGAGGATCTGTCGGCACACGGTACGGCGATCCGCGACCACCGGGAGCATCGGCACACCGGCTGCGTCGTAGTCGTCGCGGTAGCGCAACGCCAGCGGCCAGTAGTGCGGCGGGGTCCACCAGAAGACGATGAGGAAGAGCACGACCGGCGCCCAGTCGAGAGATCCGCGCACGGCTGCCCAAGCGATGAGAATGGGCATGCAGCCTGCCGCCCCACCCCAGACGATGTTCTGCGCCGTACGACGCTTGAGCAGAAGGGTGTAACCCGCGACGTAGAAGATGATCGCAAGCGCTGACAGGGCGGCCGCCAGCAGGTTCGTGGTCACCGCAAGCAGGACGGTGCTGGCAACGGACAGGACCAGTCCGAAGATCAAGGCAGCACGGGGACTCACATCGCCCACCACGAGAGGCCGATGGGCAGTGCGCTCCATGAGGGCGTCGATGTCGCGATCAAGGTAGCTGTTGAGTGCGTTGGCTCCGCCAGCGGAGAGGGTGCCGCCAACGAGCACCCAGAGGACCGTCCACAGATCGGGGACCCCTCGGGCCGCGAGGAACATCGTCGGGACGGCCGTCACGAGGAGCAGTTCGATGATGCGCGGCTTGGTGAGGAGGATGAAGGCCTTGATCCGACGGCGACCGCGAGGGGCCGTGTGCACGGCGACACGAGCCGGGGAGTCGCCTCGGGCGACCGCCGAGTCGGCGACAGGGTCGGGAAGAGGCGTCATCAGTCTGCGAGTCTACACATGGCTCACTGCCCTCCCCTACGCCGTTTCTGTAGGGTGCGGCGCGTGACTGACAACGCAGCGCAGGGGTCCGCGGCCACGACGGGTGCACGAGGGCGACTCCCCGGGTGGGAGGCCGTTGACGACTCCGCCGTGGCCCATGCGCGAGCGCTCGCGATGGACGCCGTGCAGCAGGTGGGGAATGGGCATCCGGGCACGGCCGTGGCGTTGGCGCCGGCGGCCTATCTGCTCTTCCAGCGGCATCTTCGGCATGACCCGACAGACCCGGCGTGGCTCGGGCGGGACCGGTTCGTCCTCTCCTGCGGTCATGCAAGCCTCACCCTCTACGTCCAGTTGGTCTTGTCGGGCTACTCCCTCGAGGTGGCCGACCTAGAGCATTTCCGGACGTGGGGCAGCCTGACGCCCGGACACCCTGAGTTCGGCCACACCGCGGGCGTGGAGATGACCACCGGTCCACTGGGCCAGGGCATCGCGACCGCCGTCGGCATGGCAATGGCTGCCCGCTATCAACGGGGCCTGCTCGACCCCGAGGCGGCCCCCGGGTCAAGTCCCTTCGACCACCGAGTCTGGGTGATCGCCTCAGATGGTGACCTCCAGGAGGGCATCAGCGGTGAAGCATCCTCACTGGCGGGCACCCAGCGACTCGGCGGACTCATCGTCATCTGGGATGACAACCGAATCTCGATCGAGGGGGACACGGCAGTGTCCTTCAGTGAGGACGTCTGCGCCCGCTATCGCGCGTACGGCTGGGATGTGCAGGAGGTGGAGCGTCAGCCCAACGGCGACATTGACCTTGTCGCGCTTGACGCTGCTCTCACGGTCGCTGGCTCGGTGACCGATCGACCCAGCTTTATCCGGTTGCGTACGACGATCGCCTGGCCCGCGCCGAACGCCCGCGGCACCGAGGCCTCGCACGGATCGGCACTGGGTGCCAGCGAGGTCGCGGCGACCAAGGTCCTGCTCGGCCTCGACCCGAACGCCCACTTTGCGCTGCCCCCCGAGGTCCTCGCGCACACCCGGTCTGCGCGTGACCGTGGTGCCGCATCTCGGGCGCTGTGGGAACTGGATCTGGCCGCCTGGTCCGAGCGGCACCCGGAGGGTGCTCGTCTGCTGAAGCGGCTGCGCACCCGCGACCGCGGCTGCGACGCCGCCAGGGAGCCGCTCCGCTTCGAGGCTGGTACTTCCATCGCCACCCGAGTTGCGTCCGGGCAGGTCATCAATGCCCTGTCGACCCACCTGCCCGAACTCTGGGGTGGCTCGGCAGATCTCGGTGGAAGCAACAACACCACGATCGCGGGCGGTCTCAGCTTCCTGCCCGCCGGTGCCGGCGTACCCGATTCGTCGCCCTATGGCCGCGTGGTCCACTTTGGGGTCCGCGAGCACGCGATGGGGGCGATTCTCAACGGCATCGCTCTGGAGGGGCTGACCCGTCCCTTCGGAGGCACGTTCCTGGTCTTCTCCGACTACATGAGGGGGTCCGTGCGGCTCGCCGCGCTCATGGGTCTGCCCGTCATCTACGTGTGGACTCATGACTCGATCGGCGTGGGTGAAGATGGACCGACGCACCAGCCCGTCGAGATGCTGTGGAGCCTCCGGGCGATTCCCGGTCTGTCCATCGTGCGTCCCGCGGATGCCACGGAGACCGCGGCAGCCTGGGTGGAGGCGCTGCGTCGGGGTGCACCGGTGGGTCTCATCCTCACCCGGCAGAACCTTCCGGTGCTGGACCGGAGAGTCCTCGCGTCCGCGTCGGGGGTGGCACGGGGTGGCTATGTCCTCAGCGAGGCAAGCGGGAGTCCGGACGCTGTCATCATCGCCACCGGTTCCGAGGTCTCTCTCGCCCTTCAGGCGCAGCAGATGCTGGCTGCCGAGGGTGCCGCGGTTCGCGTGGTCTCCATGCCCTGTGTTGAATGGTTTGAGGAGCAGTCGGTCGAGTACCGCGAGTCCGTGCTGCCGACGCTCGTCCGGGCGCGCGTCTCGGTCGAGGCCGGACTCAGCCAGGGTTGGTGGAAGTACGTCGGAACGCACGGCCGCTGCATGTCCCTTGAGCATTACGGGGCCAGTGCCAGTGGTCCGGAGCTCTTCCGCCGGTTCGGCATCACAGCCGATGCCGTCGCCAAGGCCGTGCGCGATGTCATCGCTCAACTCCCCTGAAGGAGGATCCATGAGTGAGTCCGGACTCACCGCACTCGCGCAGGCAGGCGTTGCTGTCTGGCTTGACGACCTCGATCGATCGCGGCTTGACACGGGCAACCTGGCGGATCTGGTCGCGTCGGGCGTCCTGGGCGTCACAACGAATCCGGCCATCTTCGAGAAGGCCGTGTCCGGGGCGTCCGGTGCTTATGAGGCGGCACTTCGAACCTGTGCCCAGCGTGGGGACACGGCGGAGCAGGCGGTGACGGCGCTCACGACCGAGGACGTGCGCCGTGCCTGCGACGTCCTCCATGCGACGTGGCGAGAGTCTGGTGGCATCGACGGGTGGGTCTCGATTGAGGTGGATCCGCGACTGGCGCGTGATCCAGAGGGCACTGTGGTTGCGGCACGGGAACTGGTTGCGCTGGTGAGTCGCCCGAACGTCCTCATCAAGGTGCCAGCGACCCGCGAATGTCTCCCGGCGATCAGGGACTGCATTGCGGAGGGAATCAGCGTCAACGTCACCCTCATCTTCAGCGTCGAGCGTTATGGCGAGGTGCTC
>CAZLHZ010000188.1:0-4917 GCA_964559285.1 uncultured Actinomycetes bacterium
GGGCGGCGTGCTGCTCCTCGATCTCGGCGAGTTCGAGCAGGGCGTCCCGACGCTCACCGCTGACCGTGTCGGCAAGGGCGCGGTAGAGCAGGGCCGCCTTGCGTTCACCCTCGAGGTAGGACAGGTAGGGAGACTGGCGGCTCATCCGCTGCCCTCCGTCGATCCGGCCTCGGCCGCCGCCGGCTCGAGCAGGCGGTAGGTCTCGATGGCGCGCGCCGGGAGGGCAGTGTCGATCTCACCTCGTGCCGCCAGGCTCGACAGCGCCTGCACGGTGATGGATGCCGCGTCGACGAGGAAGTGTCGTCGCAGTGCACCGCGGGTGTCCGACATGCCCCAGCCGTCGGTGCCGAGCACGGCGTAGTCCCGGGGGATCCACTCGCGGACCTGATCGGCGACAACGCGCATGTAGTCCGACACGGCGATGACCGCGTCGGTGCTTCCGGCCAGCCGCGTGGTGATGTAGGGGGTGCGATGCGGCGCCTCCGGATGAAGCAGATTCCACCGTGACGCCTCAAGGCCATCGCGCCGCAGTTCATTCCACGACGTGACGGACCACACCTCGGCCCGCACTCCCCAGTCCTCCTGCAGCATCGTGCGGGCAGCGAGAGCCCATGGCACCGCGACTCCCGAGGCCAGAAGCGTCACCGACGGTCCATCACCCTCGGGTGCGGCACTGATGCGATGCATGCCGCGCAGGATCCCGTCAACGTCCACGTCTGCCGGCTCCTCCGGCTGAATGTAGGGCTCGTTGTACATCGTGAGGTAGTAGAAGATGTCCTCCGGATCATCGCCGTACATCCGGCGCAGACCGTCCTTGATGATGTGGCCGAGCTCGTAGGCATAGGCGGGGTCGTAGGCGACCACCGCCGGATTCGTGCTTGCAAGCAGCAGCGAATGGCCATCCTGATGCTGCAGGCCCTCCCCGTTGAGGGTGGTGCGACCCGCGGTGGCGCCGAGCACGAACCCTCGCACCATCTGATCCATCGCGGCCCAGAACGAGTCACCGGTGCGCTGGAATCCGAACATGGAGTAGAAGATGTAGACCGGGATCATCGGCTCGCCGTGTGTCGCGTAGCTCGATCCGGCCGCGATGAACGACGACACCGACCCGGCCTCGTTGATGCCCTCGTGCAGGATCTGACCGTCCACCGCCTCGCGGTAGCTCAGCATGAGATCGCGGTCGACCGAGATGTACTGCTGCCCTGCGGGGGAGTAGATCCGCGCGCTCGGGAAGAGCGAGTCCATGCCGAAGGTGCGCGCCTCGTCAGGAATGATCGGCACGAATCGAGGGCCCATGCCCTCGACCTTGAGCAGGTCCTTGAAGAGCCGCACGAAGGCCATTGTGGTGGCCACCGGCTGCTTGCCCGATCCGCGTCGAACGACGTCGTACGCCGACTCCGGCGGTTGCGGGAGCGGCCGCGGCACAACCCGGCGTTCCGGAACCGACCCGCCGAGTCGCGCCCGGCGCTCGAGCATGTAGCGGATGGACTCGTGCTCTGGCCCGGGGTGGTAGTAGGGCGGGAGTTTCTCTTCGAGGTCGCGATCGGGGATCGGGATGTGCAGTCGGTCGCGGAACTCCTTGAGGTCGTCCAGCGTGAGCTTCTTCATCTGGTGGGTCGAGTTGCGGCCCTCGAAGTGCGAGCCGAGGGTCCATCCCTTGATCGTCTTGGCCAGGATCACCGTCGGCACGCCGGTGGTCTCCGTCGCCGACTGGTAGGCGGCATAGAGCTTGCGGTAGTCGTGGCCGCCGCGCTGCAGACTCCAGATCTCGGCATCCGACCAGTCCTGCACCAAGGCCGCGGTGCGCGGGTCGCGACCGAAGAAGTGCTCACGGATGAAGGTGCCGCCCTCAGCCTTGTAGGTCTGGAAGTCGCCATCGGGCGTGTTGTTCATGAGGGCGACCAGTGCCCCATCACGATCACGCGCGAGGAGCTCATCCCACTTGCGACCCCAGACGACCTTGACGACATTCCATCCCGCGCCGCGGAAGATCGACTCGAGCTCCTGAATGATCTTGCCGTTGCCGCGCACCGGACCGTCGAGTCGCTGCAGATTGCAATTGACGACGAAGACGAGGTTGTCGAGTTCCTCGCGAGCCGCGAGGCTGATCGCCCCCAGCGACTCAACCTCGTCGGTCTCGCCATCACCGAGGAATGCCCAAACGCGCTGCTGCGAGGTGTCCTTGATCCCGCGGTTGTGGAGGTACTTGTTGAACCGCGCCTGGTAGATCGCATTGAGCGGGCCGAGGCCCATCGAGACGGTGGGGAACTGCCAGAACCACGGCATGAGCCTCGGATGGGGGTAGGACGGCAGGCTTCCGCGACCGTGTGACAGCTCCTGCCGGAACCCGTCGAGCTGCCCCTCGCTCAGGCGGCCCTCAAGGAAGGCGCGGGCGTAGATCCCAGGTGAGGCATGCCCCTGGAAGTAGACCTGATCCCCGCCGCCCGGGTGATCAGGACCGCGGAAGAAGTGGTTGAAGCCGACCTCGTAGAGGGAGGCGGAGGAGGCGTACGTCGAAATATGCCCGCCCACGCCCACGCCGGGGCGCTGGGCCCGATGGACCATGATCGCGGCATTCCAGCGGACCCACTCGCGGATCTGGCGTTCGACGGCCTCATCACCGGGGAACCAGGGCTCACGATCGGGGGGAATGCTGTTGATGTAGTCGGTGCTGCGCACATTCGGGATCCCGATGTGCCGCTCGGCCGCTCGCCGGAGCATCGACAGCATGATGTGTCGGGCGCGGTGGCTGCCCTCACGGTCGATGATCTGGTCGAGGGACTCAATCCACTCGGCCGTCCCCTCGGGATCCGTGTCGACGTACTGGGTGGGCAGGCCCCCTGCCAGCAGGGGCTCTCGATCGCGCTCCGGGGTCACCGTGTCGTCCTTCCGCAGTGGGCAGGTCCGGGGTCTTCCGTGCTCCGCCGTCACATCTGGTCGCTGACATTGTTCCCCACACCGCCCGATTCGCCCACGGTGACCGGCAATTGACTTGCGCTCAGCGCTCGCTTCCGGTGGACTACGCGCTGTGGTGCACATGAGCACTCACCCCGTGGCGTGTTCCGGGGGCGGGTATGGCCGCTGACGCGTCAGTGGCAGGTCGACTGGGCATCCAGTCAGGTCACGTCGTCCAGGTCCTCGGACTCGATGACGATGCTGAAGCGGGCTTCCACGAGGGGATCGTGGCCCTCGAGGGAGTCGAGGTGGTCGATGAGGACCACGATGACGTCGTCGACGTCGTGATCCTGTGGTGGCGGGACGAGGACGGTGATCTCGTCGATGCACTCGTTGACTCGATCGGTCCGCTTGCCGATCACGGTGTCGTCTGGCTCATGACGCCCAAGCCCGGTCGGGCGGGGCATGTCGAGCCGGAGGACATCGCCGATGCCGCCCCCACGGCCGGTCTGCAGCAGACGTCGACGGTGAGTGCGGGCCGTGACTGGCAGGGCACGCGGCTGGTCGCCCCGCGGGCAGGCAAGCGCTAGCCCGACCGGACCCGTAGCTCAGTTGGTCAGAGCGGCTCCCTTACAAGGAGTAGGTCGCCCGTTCGAGCCGGGCCGGGTCCACCCACGGCACGTTCGATCGAGGAGGGCCCTGTGCACGCTGACCCCGAGGTTCAGATCCGGCTTCTGGACCTGCAGGCGATGGACACGCGCCTCGATCAGCTCGCGCATCGACGACGGACGTTGGCGTCCGCGATGCGAGCCGGTGAGGTGGCGGCTCGGATCTCGACCGTGGGCGACACCCTCGTGGCGGCACGCACCCTCGAGGGCGATATCCGGGTGGAGCTGGAGCGTGCCGAGCGCGACGTTGCCTCCGTCCGCGACCGTGCCGCCCACGACCAGTCCCTCCTGACATCCGGGAGCGTGTCGAATCCCAAGCAGCTCGAGAGCCTGCGGATGGAGGTCGAGTCACTCGCCCGCCGCCAGTCGGATCTGGAGGATGTCGAACTGGAGATCCTCGACCGCCTCGACCGGGCCGAGCAGGTCGTCGCACAGCTGGAGCGGGAGCGGGAGGAGCTCACCGGCGAGCTCGCGGAGGCGGAGGCTGCCCGCGATCGCGAGTACGCCGAGATCGATGCGGAGATCGCTGAGGTCCAGCAGTCGCGGCAGGGGAATGCCGCCGGCCTGCCGGCGGACCTCATCGCGCTCTACGAGCGGCTGCGCTCTGACAACGGAGGCATCGGTGCGGCGCACCTTCACCGTGGGCGGTGCGAGGGCTGTCGACTCGACCTGTCACCGGCCGACAAGGAGCGGATGCGGCAGGCGCCGGCAACAGAGGTGGTCCGGTGCGAGGAGTGCCGCCGGATTCTCGTGCGCACGCCGGAGTCGGGCCTCTAGGAATGGGCCTGCTCGTCATGGAGGCGGATGGGGGATCCCGAGGCAATCCGGGACCGGCGGCCTACGGGGCTGTAGTCATCGATGCGCAGTCGGGCAACGTCCTTTCCGAAGTGGCCGATCACATCGGTGTGGCGACCAACAACGTCGCGGAGTACTCCGGTCTCATCGCGGGACTGCGCGAGGCGCTGGACATCGATCCGCAGTGCCAGGTCCGGGTGCGCATGGACTCCAAGCTCGTGGTCGAGCAGATGTCGGGCACCTGGGCCATCCGCAATGCGGCCCTGCGGGATCTCGCCCTCGAGGCGCGTGATCTGCTGCCGCGTTCGCGGGTGACGTTCGAGTGGATCCCGCGGGAGAGCAACAGCCGTGCCGATGCGCTCGTCAATGAGTGCCTTGACGCCGTCGCGGCGGGACGTCCCGGTCGGATTCGTCGACGCACCGTCGGCTCGGTGTCCGCCGACGATGTCGTCGGCCAGGTCATCGAGGATCTCGCCTCCTCGGCTGCCCGAGTCGACACCGGCCGCCCACCGAACCGGGTTGTGGGCTGGGCCACCGACCTCGGCGTCCCGACGACCAC
>CAZLHZ010000189.1:0-2557 GCA_964559285.1 uncultured Actinomycetes bacterium
TAGAGCTAAAGCACACAGCATCTATATTACCATCACGAGGACCATCAGTAATTTTTAAGTGGGTATCTTTTATTCCCTTTACTCCCTGAACATACCAATTGATTATAGACCGATTATAATCTGCAGACCCTCCAACACCTTTCACATGATAACTTTCCGTTAAGTGGCTAAGGAAGTTTTTAAATTGCGGTTGAGTACTTTTCATCATTTATTTTGGTAAAATAAGAATTAGTTTCTATTGCCAGTAATCAATACTGAAAAATTATCTCTCTCCCCATACCAATACTCCGCCAACATACTCACCATCTCCGCTCTACCCTTACCAATATACTTCAAAAATGATGATTCAGATTTATGCCCGGTAGCGGCCATGATTATGGGGGTTGGAATTTTTCCATTATGTTATAAAATAAAGAGTGGGTACAGCTCTCGGAAACGACAATCAAAACCCACTAATTTTTGTGCATTTTTTATGTGAGAGCAAAAGACTTCAATATGAACCTGGGAAAAAAACGTCCAAATTTGGGTTTTTTCCCATGGTAGTTGCTCTTATGTCAACCATCTTTGACTTGTGAAATTTCAAAGGATTAGGGTAGATAATCCGAAGCCGGGGACTACACTCCGGCTTTTTTATGCCCTAATCAAAAATAAAATTATATAGAAGCGCTTAAAAATCCCGAAAGGCTATTTTTATCTTGATTTGATGTAGAAAACAAGAAATTTTTTCACTTTCGTCTACACAGGCGGTCTTTAAAATTACTTGCTCGTTTTTGAAAATCACCTACCCTTTTTTATCAGTGACAACAATTACCTAACTTTCATACCGTGCTATGACCAAACGGTTTTTTATACCCTTTGTTTTCTTGATCTCGATCTGCCCGCTCTTTGGGCAAAGAACGCTGTTAATTCGGTCGGTGCTGGTGGTGGATGGGTCAGGAACAAGTGCCTTTCGAGGTTCGGTTCGTTTAAAGGACAGTCTAATTATTGGGGTTGGCAACCTTCAACAGCAACCTACCGACTCGGTAATCGATGGAAGCAACAAGGTGCTAGCCCCGGGTTTTATAGATACCCACAGTCACCATTTTGGTGACCTAGATGATCATCCAGAATCGCTGGCTACCGCTAGTCAAGGAATTACAACCATTGTTAGCGGTCAAGACGGTAACAGCGAGCCAATCGATTCGATCCGCAATTTTCTAAAAAGGAACCCTGCCTCTGTAAATGTGGCTACCTACACAGGTCATACTAGTCTTCGTGAGCGGGTGCTGGGGGCAGACCTGCTTCGCCCAGCCTCAGCAAAAGAGATTAATGTAATGCAAGGGCTGCTGTCCCAAGAAATGCAAAAAGGTTCATTGGGCCTTTCAACTGGACTGGAATACGAAGAGGCCTTCTACTCGTCTACCGACGAGGTAATCCAATTGGCGCAAACCGCTGCAAATTTTGGAGGAACCTATGCCAGTCATATCAGAAGTGAAGACATTACCCTTGATTCGGCTATCGAGGAAATACTGCATATCGGGCGGCTAACGAAGATGCCGGTACAGATCTCTCACATCAAGATCGGACTAAAGGATAAATGGGGAACGGCACCCATGGTGTTGAAGCGACTAGATCAAGCAAGGAGCGAAGGAATTCAGGTAACGGCCGATGTATATCCATACGACTTTTGGAGCTCTACGCTGCGCGTGCTTTTTCCCAAAAGAGATTATTCAAATTTAGCCAGCGCAAAGTTTGCCGCAGAGCACCTGTTCGATCCCGATCGGTCGGTGCTGGTACGCTATGCACCAAACACTTCTTATGTCGGTAAAAACGTAACGGCTGTGGCCCGGCTGCAAAATCAAACCACTCCGCAGACATTACTAAACCTGGTGGCTGATGCCGATCAATTTAAAAAATCCAACCCAGCCTATCAGTATGGAATAGAGGCCATCGCTGCCAAAGCCATGACAGAGGAAGATGTAACCACCTTTATAAAATGGCCTTATGCCAACATTTGCTCCGATGGCAGAGCGGGCGGGCATCCAAGAGGATTTGGTGCATTTACAAAAATTTTACGGCAGTATGTTAAAGAGCAATCCGATTTATCGCTTGAGCAGGCCATCTATAAAATGACTTACCTGGGAGCTAAAAACACAGGCATTAAAAACAGAGGGCTTATTAAAGAGGGATATTATGCCGATCTGGTACTCTTTGATCAAGATACCGTAGCAGACCAATCAACACTCGACGGCGATCTCTAAAGGGATAGTGATGGTATGGGTTAACGGAAAAGTGACTTATCAAAAGGGTCAAAGCACTGCGGCCAGACCCGGTGTGTTTATTTCGAAGTAAGACGATGCAACCGACATTAAATACATTTTTTAATTAGTGATAATGCATCTACATCATTGTTTGATCTTTCGATTTTCTTTAAAAATCTCACCTCAAGACTCGATTTAGTTTTTTGAACTAGCAACCCCCAATTTTCGACATATTTTTCCGGCTTCGATTTATAAGCTTAACTCGAGAAAACAAATAGAACAAATAGAAATTCTTTTGAAAGTAGTCTATCTAATCT
>CAZLHZ010000189.1:2567-3316 GCA_964559285.1 uncultured Actinomycetes bacterium
TTGAGCAATCTAACTGAAAATCCAGACTCTTTGCCTGCAACAGAGTTCTTTTGCATACTATTGGATTGTGAGAATATTTGTACAGCTCTCAATTCCCAGTTGCAGCTTGAGCAATTTTCTCTGCCAACAGTCGCACTCCAAAAAAAACTACCCTTTCCTACCCAATTAAAAGTTCCATCAGAATATCGTTGTCCTCCTGGATATGCAGAAAAGCCAATTTCATTTGTACCACCTCCATTATTCTCCCAATCGTTTATCGCTTTTATTTTTTTTGCTCCGTTTTCAGATCCTAAAAAATCAATTAAAAGAATCCATTCACTAATGTTAGGAATATGCCAACCACTAGGAGCTAGACCCCTGGGATCAATAATTGCATGTCCATTATATAATTTACCAAACTTTGCCCCGTTAGCAGCGCTATTTTCGTAATAACACCAAGCAGGTTGGTTATTTTTTCCAGCATCTTCCCACTCTTTTGCTGTTTTAGCTTGGGGTATGGGATCGCCATTACTAAAGACGGTTACATCCAAATTTCGAGTGCTCCAAAATTGATTTCCGATTTGCAAAGGCTTGTCATCTTGAATTTTATTTAAATTACTCTCAACAACTTTTTCACCTTCCTTTTTTTCTATAATCTTAATTGCTCGGATTTTGGCTGGCCATTTTTTTTCAGTAAGAATTTGTTCTCCGGTACTGAATTTTTTTGCCCAAGCCTTACTTGTACCAGGATCTTGGGATATACTCCAATA
>CAZLHZ010000189.1:3326-4901 GCA_964559285.1 uncultured Actinomycetes bacterium
TTTTGATACATAATATTTAGTTCACTCAAAGATGGCAATCTCCAGCCATCTCCTAGTCTCTTACATTCGTCTACTCCATCCCACCAATCCAGTACCTCTGGCATGTCGTATTGTGCAATCATTAATGTACCTATAGTAATTGCCTCACCAATAATTGCTTTTGCATTTGGATTATACTCGATTGGCTTAGAAGAACCACTGCTACCGCTGTATGATGATCCTCCACATGGGCTCCATACTTTACCTCCAGACTCTGCCCTAAGCTCCTGAACATCGCCACGTGATGTTCTAATTACTAAAAATTTTAAAACTCCGCTATTAACAAAAGCAGTCACCTTCTCAGCCGGACCATACAAACCTTCATCCCTTAACTCCCAAGTACCATTCAGTGATTGAATTCTTCTCCCACTTCTATCGTATTTATTATAAGTTAAACGTCCGGTTCCATTTTCTAGACTTAGCTCATACTTATCACCATAAGAATCAAATGCACAGTAAGAATTAACAGATTGTGAGTAACTAAAATTTAGATAAAAAGAAAAAAGTAAAAATAAAAAAATACGCTTTATCAATATTGAATTTATACTGAAAATCATACTAACAAAATATACTGTTAATTAATTTATTCCAATACTTAATCATGAAATGATTTGATTTATCAAATCAATTTGACTTTTTAACCGGGGGCTTAGTAACGCTTATCGGTTTTGATGCAGGCTTAGCAACAGGCTTAGTAGAGACTACTTTCTTTGGAACAGTATTTACTATGGGTTTAACAACTTGTGTAGAACTTTTATTATTTCGCTTAGGGGGATAGCATTTTTCCCAGCTTCTTCTTGAGTCATCAACAAGAGTCCATGAGTTTAGAGATTCAAATCTCAGAGTACCATCATCAAAATAAACAAAATAATACGTCTTATATGTATTATTATCGATTTCCATTTCGTACGTCCCTTCAAGCGAATTTAAAAGAATGTCTTGCTGGTCATACTTTTTGAAAGTAGCTAATTTTTCTCTTGAATCCCTATCAAAAATTAATGTTAACTCGTATTTACTACCCGAGTAATCTTTTTGACAGTATGTTTGCTCATCTGTGTTTTTCTGCGAGAAACTTATTTTACTGATCGTTAGTAAAGTAAGCAAAAAAAGGCACTTCGTTTGATTAGAAATGTTCTTAATTGAAATTTTCATGGGTTTATTGATTTAAACTAATTAATAAATCTTTAATTAGATTTAGTGTATAATGCTAATATAGCACCCAAAATTGTACCCCTTCAATTCCCCCCATACCAATACTCCGCCAGCATACTCACCATCTCTGCTCTTCCTTTCCCAATATACTTCAAAAATGATGATTCTGATTTGTGTCCGGTAGCGGCCATGATGATGGGAGTGGGAATTTTTCCAAAGTGATTTGTAGCAAAAGAACGACGTCCGATGTGAGAACTTACGAGTTTCCACTTAGCAAATGTTCCATGTTTCTTCCGGGTAACATTTACCATACGGTCTCCCCGCTTTACACGAATCACTTCAGCCATAGTCCCTTGCACTTCATCCTCAATTCCGGCAAGCTTA
>CAZLHZ010000190.1:0-522 GCA_964559285.1 uncultured Actinomycetes bacterium
CAAGAGCAAGTTCGACAACAAGTACGGCTGCCGCCACTCACTCGTTGATGGCATCAACCGGGCCACCGATGTCCTCATCGGCGGCAAGGTTGCCGTGGTGGCCGGGTACGGCGATGTCGGCAAGGGCTCGGCTGACTCTCTGCGCGGCCAGGGTGCGCGCGTGATCGTCACTGAGATCGATCCCATCTGTGCTCTTCAGGCGGCCATGGATGGCTACCAGGTGGCGCGCATGGAGGACGTGGTCGGGACCGCCGACATCTTCATCACCGCGACCGGATGCTTCGACGTCATCACGGCGGAGCACATGGCAGCGATGAAGCACCAGGCGATCGTCGGCAACATCGGCCACTTCGACAATGAGATCGACATGGCCGGACTCGCTGCGATCCCGGGCATCACGCGCAAAACGATCAAGCCGCAGGTGGACGAGTGGGTGTTCCCCGATGGGCACTCGATCATCATCCTGTCGGAGGGTCGCCTGCTCAATCTCGGAAATGCGACCGGGCACCCGTCGTTCGTCAT
>CAZLHZ010000190.1:532-4784 GCA_964559285.1 uncultured Actinomycetes bacterium
ACTCCTTCACGAACCAGGTGCTCGCCCAGATCGAGCTCTTCGGCAAGACCGACGAGTACCCGCTCGGCGTCCACACCCTGCCGAAGCATCTCGATGAGAAGGTGGCGCGCCTGCATCTCGAGGCCCTCGGGGTGCGGCTCACCGAGCTGCGCAAGGATCAGGCGGAGTACCTCGGCGTGGATCTGGCGGGTCCCTACAAGCCGGATCACTACCGCTACTGAGCATCACCGTGTGACATGAGTGAGGGGCCGGGCCATCAAGGCTCGGCCCCTCACCTGTCCACCACCACCGCTCGACGCCACGGTGTGGTTGTGGAACGGGGACGTTCCACGACCCTGCGGTTCCGTCGAGCGGGTGGTCGGGCGGGTGCCGGGCGGGTGGTGGGGCGGGTGCCGGTCGGGCGGTGGGATTCGGGTGACGCAGGCAGGATGGGGACATGACCTGGCCTCCTCCAAGCGGGGATCCGGCACCCCTGCCTCCTCCGAGCGGTGCCCCTGTGCCGCTTCCGCCGCCGGTGGGGACTCCCGTGCCGCTTCCGCCGCCGGTGGGGACTCCCGTGCCGCTGCCGCCGCCAGTCGATCGCCCGGTGAGGAGACGCACTCGCGAGGCGGACTACCCGGGGTGCCCGGTGACGGTCGACATCGCGCGCGGCCGAGGTGTGGTGCTCGTCCGGCCGCGCTGGGGACTATGGGACGCCGCCGCGACACTGCTGGCATCGATCGGCCTCAGCGTTGTCATCATCGTCGTGGTGGCAGCCGTGGCGATTGCCCAGGGCAGGCCGGCGGGGGAACTGGGCGGAGGGGAGATCCTGCTGACCATCGTGGTCCCGTGGATCGGCCTTGCCGGCTGGCCGCTGCTCGCGACGGCGACGCGGGGCAATGGCCCACGGATCGATCTGGGCCTGCGACTGTCCTGGCGGGACGTTGCCTGGGGCGCCTTCGGAGGTGTCGCGGCCATCTTCGTCGGCACCCTGCTCGCCGGATTGACGATCGCTGTCTTCGGTGAGATCGATTCGGCCGCGGCGCAGGTGGCGGAGGACCTGCTCAGGCAGGGGGATCGCTGGATGCTCATCACGATGGCGGTGCTCGTCCTCATCGGTGCGCCCATCGTGGAGGAGATCGCCTTCCGCGGCATGGTCTACAACAGCGCGGCCAAGCGCGGCTGGGTGCCGTGGGTGACGATCCCGGTGTCGGCACTGGCCTTCGCGCTCTTCCACTTCGAGCCGCAGCGACTGCTCATCCTCTTCGGGATCGGAATCGTCCTCGGCATCGTGCGGTGGAGGGTGCGCTCGCTGGGAGCGTGCATGGTGGCGCACGGCATCAACAATCTGCCGAGTGCGATCTACATCGCCACTCTCAGCTGAGTGCTGATGTCACGGTGATCGATCTGACACCTGCTGGGTCTCGGCGGACCTCAATCCGGTCGTGGATGTGCTCCTTGAGCTCGGTGACGTGGCTGATGATCCCGATGGTGCGACCGTGCGATTTGAGGCGGTCGAGTTGATCCATGACGATCGTCAGGGTTTCTGGATCGAGGGAGCCGAATCCCTCGTCGATGAAGAGGGTGTCAAGTTGCACCCCACCGACTTCGGCGCTCACGATGTCGGCGAGTCCGATGGCCAGTGACAGCGAGGCGTAAAAGCGCTCTCCACCGGAGAGGGTCTGGGTGTCGCGTCGTGTGCCGCTCCATGCATCAAGGACACAGATCTCCAGGCCGCCGTGGCCGCGGGAGACCTCCTCCTTGAGCTCAAGGGAGTACTGCCCCGAGCTCATCTCCAGCAGGTGGCGTGATGCGGCAGAGAGAGCAGCCTCGAAGAGCAACTGGATGGCGAACGTGGACAGCGGCATGCTGAGGTTGTTTCCCTGCCCGCCCGTGGCCAGATCGGAGAGCCGGAGAGCGGTCTGAGTTCTGGCCACCACACCCGCGTGATGCCGCTGCGCGGAGGCGAGATCAGCCACGTGCGTTCTCAGATCTGACAGCGCTGTGGCGAGGTCGGTGGCGAGGGTGGTCGCCTCGATGGCGGCAGCGCGCTGACGCTGATGCTCAGCACGCTGCTGGGCAGCCGCAGCCTGCAGGGTCGTCGGATCACCTGCTGGGGGCTCCGCACCTTCGAGTCGAGCGACCCCCTCGGCGCGCCTGCCTTCGGCCGCAAGCACGCGTCTGATGTCCTCGAGCTGGTCCGCGACAGCGCGTTCGAGATCGACTGCCGTGTCACCGGCAAGGTCCACGTGCTGCACCAGCTCCATGAGGTCACTGGTGTGCTTGGCGGCTTCGGTGGCCTGCTGCTGCTGGAGCTCCTCCTGTGCCGTCTGTGCCGAGGCAAGACGTGCTGCTGCCTGTTCGCGCGCAGACTCCGCCGCGGCGAGCTCCCTCTCAGCGGCAGTGATGTGCTGTGCCAGAGTCGCTGCGCGCTGACCAGCATCCCGCGCGGCCGCGAGCTTCTCCGCTGCCGTGCGCTGTTCTGCGAGCAGATCCTCCAGGCGTGCACCGCCAGCTGCAGTCTTCGCAGTGTCGAAGTCCTCCTGCGCCTTCTTCAGTCCCGACTCCGCATCCCCATCAGCCTTCTGGCACGCATTGACGCTGATCTTCGTCTGCTCAACAGCGTCCATCGCGGCCTGGACCTGAGAATCGGAGACGAGGTCGCCACCGAGACTGATCGCTGGGGCGGGATGCTCACATGACCCGCACACCAGACAGGGCTCGCCGGAGATGAGGTCCGCTGCCAGACGGGCTGCCGATTGTGCGACCTGTCGTCCCTGAAGCTCCATGAGTGCAGTGCTGGCCTCCTCGCGCGCAGTCAGCGCCTCGGCCAGACGGTCGAGGGCGCACTTCCGGGTCCGCTGCGCCTCCTCGAGCGGGCCGCGCAGCTGCTCACGCCTCTCTGCCGCATCGACGGCCTGCTGCACCGATGCCACCGCTGCCGCGGCCGTTGCCTCAAGCGCTGCCTCGGCGGCTGCCGCGACATGCTGAGCGCGCAGCTCCGTCAGCTGTGTAGGCAGGGTGGACATGGCGCTGTCCGCTTCGGCACGGGCGTTCTTGGCGTCGTCTACCGCGGATGCCTTCTGCTGAAGGATCGCCATTCGGGAACCTGCGGCTGCCTCCCAGTCGCAGAGAGGCCGGAGCCTGCCCCGTGTGGTCTGCAGGATGTTCTGTCGTTCCGTGAGCGCCGCGACGGGCGCGTCGTTCCACGGATTCGCCAATGGGGATCGTGCGGAGGCGACGTCACGCGCCGTGCGTTCGAGCTCGACCGCCATAGTGGCGATTCGTTCCGCCTGCACAGCGGCTTCGTGAAGGGCATCCACGTTTGCGCTGGACGCTGCGGCCTCTGCGCGAGCGGTCTCAGCACGCGCCTCGACCGCCGTGATGAGGTCCTCGGCGAGGGAGAGTTGGACGTCCGGAAGGGTGGTGGGTTCACGGAGCGCCGCGTCCACGTCGATTCCGGCCTGTCGTGCTCGGGTCTCGACGCGGAGCGCTTCCTGTGCAACGGTGGCACTGGCGTTCTGTCGTTCCTCGACTGCCGCCCGAGCGCGCTCCTTGAGGATGTCCTGCACTCGCTCGATGGTGCGATCACCCAGAAGTGGCTTGAGGATCTCGTTGTTCTCCCGAGACGACGCCGTCAGCAGACGGGCGAACTCGCCCTGCGGCAGGACGACGAGCCGGCGGAACTGGTCGATCTTGATGCCGCCGAGGGCCTCGTCGATCTGGACGCCGACATCACCGGCGGAGCGGTAGTCGCTTGTCTGACCTGCCTCGGTGACGATGAGGGTCTGGGAACTCGCGCGAGGAGTCTTGAGCCCTGGGACGGCATAGGCGGGGGAGCGCGTGAGGATGTAGTCCCGGCCGCGGGCGCTGAACTCCAGTCGCACCTCGGTGGCCTTCTGCGGATCAGCGCGATCGCTGCGGATGCGCGACTTATCGCCATCGGCACCCGCCACCTGACCGAAGAGGGCGAAGGTGATGGCATCGATGATGGTCGACTTGCCCGCACCCGTCGGTCCCTCGATGAGGAAGAGCCCGGAATCATTGAGACTGCTGAAGTCGATGACATGCTCCCCGACGAAGGGGCCGACATTGACCATGGTGAGCCGGGTGAGCCTCATGCTGACACCTGCTCCCGCTGGGCGGTCTCGACGGCATCGCGCACCTGCACGCGTTCCTCATCCACGACCTCACGGCTCGTGACATACGTGATGAACCGCTCGGTGATCTCCACCGGGTTCATCGTCCGTCGAGCCTGCGGATCACGCTCGTC
>CAZLHZ010000191.1:0-2457 GCA_964559285.1 uncultured Actinomycetes bacterium
CGCCCCCCGCGCGACACCAAGCCGGCCCGGGAGTCCCGTCCCGAGACCGACACCACGACTGGAGCATCCGGCGGCGGTGGCGCCGGCTACTACGGCGACGATGACGAGGACGAGGACGAGGACGAGGACGAGGACGACGAGAACGAGGACGACGAGGACGAGGACGACGAGGACGAGGACGACGAGGACGAGGACGACGAGGACGATGATTAAGCGCGCCACCTGGGCTGCGGCCCTCATCGCAACGCCGGTTGCGGCCGCAGCCTTCGCTGCCACGACGGCATGGGCTGCCTCGCATGATCCCCGAACCGCAGCATCGGATCTGGAGCCGACATCGGCAACGTCGACCGCTCCCGCTCCGGCTCCGGTGACCGATGAGAAGGCGGCGGCCCTGCAGGAGCAGATCGCCCAGCTGCAGGCTCAGGCCGACGCGGCCCTCGCCGAGGCTCAGCAGTACGCCGATGCCGCGGCCGCCGCGCTCGCGGCCCAGGACGGTGCCCAGGGCGGTGGTCAGGGCGGTGGCCAGGGCGGATCGTCGAGCACCGGTGGCTCCGGCCAGGGTGCCTCGACCTCGGGTGGCGGGTCGTCCTCGGTGCCCCAGCCTGCACCGGCGCCTGCCCCCAAGCCCACGCCGGCTCCCAAGCCCAAGCCGACGCCCGCTCCCAAGCCGTCCCCGGCACCGCAGACCGACACGACGACGGGGGCATCGGGTGGCTGATCGGGGGTCCACCCCGGCGGCCACCGCAGTCCGCACCCAGCCCGAGGTGACCCAGCGCTTCCGGTCGATGGCCAGCCAGGTCACCCTGCGCATCATCGAGCCGACGTCGCGGGCACATGAGGCCCTCGCCCACGCGCAGCGCGAGTTCGAGAGGATCGCGGCCAGTTGCACCCGCTTCGATCCGCAGAGTCCGCTCATGCGGGCGAATGCGGACCCGCGTGCGTGGCACGAGGTCCCCGCTGAGTGCTTCGACATCGGCAGCGCCGCCCACGAGGCGCACGAGCGCACCGCGGGGCGATTCGACCCGCGCGTCCTGCGTGCTCTCGAGGCCATCGGCTACGACCGGTCCCTGGACTTTGCCGCCGGTGCCGTGACGGCCCTCGGCCGACCTGCCGAAGGGATGCGCCGTCCCTGGCAGCCGGAGTTCGATGCCGCGAACTCCGCGGTGCGTCTCGGCCGTGAGCCGATCGATCTGGGGGGCATCGGGAAGGGATTCGCCGTACGCCGGGCCCAGCAGATCCTCGTCGACGCCCGCGCAGGTGCCGGAGTCCTCGTCGAAGCGGGCGGTGACCTCGCGACCTTCGGAGTCGCCCCGGTGCGACCGAGTGAGCCGGCATCCCGCGAGTGGCGCGCTGCGGTCGAGAACCCGTTCGGGGACTCGACCGAACCGGTCGCTGTGCTCAACGTCAGTGATGCCGCCGCGGCCACCTCCTCGCTGCGCCTGCGCAGCTGGCAGTCCGGGGAGCGTCGCGTGCACCACCTCATCGACCCGCGCACCGGTGAACCGGCGCAGTCGGGCCTGCAGTCCGTGACCGTGGTCCATGATGACCCGATGTGGGCGGAGGTCTGGAGCAAGGTGCTGTTCCTCACCGGACGGCGCGACATCCGCGCGGCCGCGGACGATCACGAACTCGCGGCACTGTGGGTGACCGACGATGGCCGGATGGCCAACAGCCGTCGCCTGCGGGATCGACTGATGTGGCAGGTGTCGCATGTCCGCTGATCGGGCACCTGACGCCACGACCTCCTCGGCCCATCCGATTCGCTCGACGGTGCTCGTGGCGTTGGCCGCGGGCATCACCGGGTCGCTCGCCGGCATCGCCTACTCGATGATCACGACAGCCCCCATGCAGCCGTGGCTCATGGCGCGGGCGTCCGGCATCACGGCGTACCTCCTGCTCACGCTCGTCACGATCATGGGACTGCTGCTGTCGCATCCGCGGCGTGCCCGCTGGGCGCGGCCGTCCTCGGTTGCCCGGATCCGACTGCATGTCGTGCTGACCGTGCTCGCCCTTGCCTTCACCGTCTTCCACTTCGTCGTGCTGGCCCTCGACCCCTACGCGAAGGTCGGCTGGGCCGGTGCGCTGCTGCCCATGGCGGCGGACTATCGGCCCGTCCCGGTCACTCTCGGTGTCCTCAGCCTGTGGACCGGTCTCATCGTCGGACTCACCGCGGGTCTGGCGGGTCGCGGTCTCGGGCGTATCTGGCTGCCACTGCACCGCTTCTCGGCCGTCGCCTGGATTCTCGCGTGGGTGCACGGCCTGCTGGCAGGCAGTGACACCACCCCCCTGCTCATGCTGTACGTCGTCACCGGTGCCGCCGTCGTGCTGCTCGCGCTGTGGCGCTATG
The DNA here is from genome assembly GCA_964559285.1 of uncultured Actinomycetes bacterium. Lineage (GTDB taxonomy): Bacteria > Actinomycetota > Actinomycetes > S36-B12 > S36-B12 > CAZLHZ01. The sequence goes on from CAZLHZ010000191.1 coordinate 2,348, forward strand.
TGTCGCGCTCTCCTGCTGATGAGGTCGGGGAGCTGGCACGTCGCTCCCGAGCTCGGACGGGCGGCTCCCGATGACATTCCCGATGGGTGACCGCGATGCCGCGGTGTCGG
>CAZLHZ010000191.1:2467-4778 GCA_964559285.1 uncultured Actinomycetes bacterium
TCGGCCGCGCCCCCGCTGCTGCCCGCGGTCATCACCTACTTCGGCAGCGGCACGGATGAGCCGCTCGGTGGACATCGCGAGACTCTGCGTGAGCACCGCATGGCGCGCGGACCACGGACTCCCGGCACCCGCGAGTGGGGCGTGCAGCTGCATCGCGTCGTGCGCGAGATAGGTCTTAGCGGTCGCGGTGGTGCGCACTTCCCCGTCGCCGTGAAGTGGGATGCGGCGCGACAGGCTCCGGCCGGTGGAGCCGTGGTCGTTAATGCGGCCGAGGGTGAGCCGGCGGCTGCGAAGGATGCCGCTCTGCTGCAGCACTCACCACACGTGGTGCTCGACGGTGCCCAGTCCCTCGCGGAGTATGTCGGCGCCCGCGAGGTGGTGATCTGGCTGCATGATGACGCGGCAACGACGTACGCCAGCGTTGCCCTTGCCATCTCCGAGCGCGCGTCGGCAGGTGAGGGCGATCGACCGATGCGGATCATGACCGTGGGTCGGCACTATGTGAGTGGCGAGTCGAGTGCGGTCATTCGCGCGGTCCAGCCGACGGTGCAGGGACGCAAGCCCGGCTTCGCACTGCCTCTGTTCGTCGCCGATCCGGCGCGACCGTGGGGCAAGGGGCCGATGGTGCTCGTCCACAATGCCGAGACGCTGGCGCGGGTCGGAAGTCTCGTGACGGCGGGGCTCGACCCATCTCGCTATCGACCGACCTCGCTCATCACCGTCGCCGAGCCAGGACCCGGTCTGCACCTGAGTCGTCGCACCGTCATCGAGAGCGCGGATGGCACCCGCGTCGCAGATGTCGTCTCGCTCGCGGGGGCGGCGGAACCGGGTTCGCTGCTGCTGGGCGGCTACTCCGGGACGTGGCTCGGATGGAGTCATGCGGCGGGGCTGCCACTGGACCAGGCGGTACTCAAGGCGTCGGGTCTGTCGGTGGGTGCAGGAGTGCTGCTCCTCATTCCCCCGGATCGCGATCCACTCGCGCATGCGGCACTGCTGGCTGACTACCTCGCGGACTCGTCGGCGCGTCAGTGCGGTCCCTGCATGTTCGGCCTTCCCGCCGTTGCCCAGGCCCTCGACAAGGTGGCGCGCAGTCGCGAGAGCGACGAGGTGATGCGGGTTCGGGCTCTCATGGACATCGTGGCTGGTCGCGGGGCCTGTCGACATCCTGATGGCGCGGTGCGCATGGTGCGCAGCGCCCTGGAGGCATTCCTGTGAGCCGGCAGCCCGCGCGACTGCGCATCGATCCCATCGCCTGCGACGGCATCGGAATGTGCATCCATCTGGCGCCGGATGTCATCACTGTCGACCCGTGGGGCTACCCGGTCATCTCCCCCGATCTGCTGAGCGGTGACGAGCTCACGCAGGCCCGGAAGGCCGTCCGCGGATGTCCGAAGCGAGCGTTGTTCCTCGCTCCGTGACGGAGCATGCCACCATGGGTCCGCTTCCTCCCTCCCTAGCGCGCGAAAGGTCCTCTCATGCGGGTGCTCGTTGTCGAGGATGACTCGGCTGTTGCGGAGCCGATGATGGCCGGGTTGAAGCGCAATGGCTTCGACCCGGTGCATGTGGGGCTGGCGAGCCTGGTGATCGATGCCTCACGCGATGTTGATCTGGTCGTGCTCGATCTCGGCCTGCCTGACGGTGACGGTCTCGATGTGCTGCGCGAACTGCGCAAGACGAGCGATGTGCCCGTCATCGTGGTCACTGCACGCGGCCACGAGGCGGATCGCGTCATCGGGCTGGAGTTCGGTGCCGATGACTACATGGTGAAGCCGTTCTCGATCCGCGAACTCAGCGCCCGTCTGCGCGCTGTCAGCCGTCGTCGTCGCGTGGAGGTGCCGTTGAGCACCGGACGGGTTCACGTGGATCGCAATCGTCGACAGGCCACCGTTGATGGACAGACGCTCGACCTCACCGCCAAGGAGTTCGATCTTCTCGCGGTGCTGGCTGAGGAGCCGGGGCGTGTCGTTCCGCGACAGGAGCTCCTGTCCCGGGTGTGGGATCCCATCTGGCATGGCACCGGCAAGACCCTCGACGTCCACGTCTCGTCGCTGCGCCGCAAGATGGGGGACGCCGATCTCGTGGAGACCGTGCGCGGAATCGGCTATCGGCTCACTGAGGATCCCGGCTCGGCGTGAGCCGCCGCCTCATTCTGGCGATGGCGGGACTGGTCGCCATCGTGACCGCCGCCCTCGCCATCCCGCTTGCCCTCGTCGTCGACACGGATCAGCGGGCGGCATTCATTGCCGGCCTCGAACGCGACACCCTCATCACCGCCTCGATCCTCGGATCGCAGCCGCAGGACCAATGGCAG
>CAZLHZ010000192.1:0-4765 GCA_964559285.1 uncultured Actinomycetes bacterium
CCTCCCCTTCCACGGCTTCATCTTCAACGGCATGATCCACAAAATCGCCGGTGGGGGGTAGAGAGTAGGGCAAGGAGGTAGGGCGAAGAGGTAGGGAGGTAGTGCGAAGAGGTAGGGGGTGTGGTAACAGCAGGTATGGGGGCGTAGGGGCGGCTGCCAGAGTGACCCAAGCTGTCAAAATGCGGCTGGGCTTGACTGCATTCAAGGGCTTTTGTAATTTGTAGGGGTTTCTATAAACTTTTGGCTGTTAAACGAAAATCCCGCGGAATACCACATTTCTCAGTATTCTTAATCAAATGGAGAAAAAATAGCACTTGAATGATATCACTTTATTCTCATTTTCAGTGAACCTATAATGAACTCAATAGCATTTATAGATACGGAAATTGAACCAAAAAGTCACAAGATCCTAGACATTGGAAGTGTTAAAGGTGATGGTAGTATTTTTCACAAAAATTCTCTAGGAGAATTCCTGCGGTTTCTACAAGGAACTGAATTCATTTGCGGTCATAATATTTTTAATCATGACATCAAGTATATCGGCAAGTCGCTCAAAGATGCTGGAATCAATACTGGAAATATCATTGACACTTTGTTTCTATCTCCCCTACTGTTTCCAACCAAGCCATATCATGCTTTATTAAAGGACGATAAACTTCAATCAGAGGAAATGAATAATCCTCTGAACGATTCAATCAAAGCAAGAGATTTGTTTTATGATGAAATTTCTGCTTTCAAGAAAATAGACGAAAATCTCAAACAAATATTCTACGGGCTATTGAGTGATAAATTGGAATTTCATTCCTTTTTTCGCTTTATAGCATATACAAGTGTCGGCTCAGAAATTGAAAATAAGATTCGCGAAAAATTTGAAGGTGAAATTTGTGAACAAGTTGAACTCAGCAAATTAATTTTAGATCACCCGATTGAACTCGCTTATAGTTTGTCACTTATAAGTTCATTTATTGAAAACAAAAAAACTCATTCCATCACCCCTCCATGGGTGCTTAAAAACTACCCAGAGGTTGAACGTATCTTATTTCGTTTGCGAAACAAACCTTGTATTAGTGGGTGCGTTTACTGCAATAAGGCATTAGACATACACAATGGATTGAAGCGATTTTTCGGCTATGATTCATTTAGAACATACGCTGGTGAGCCGTTGCAAGAGAATGCTGTTCAAGCAGCCGTTGATAACAAATCCATCCTTGCGGTTTTTCCAACGGGCGGTGGAAAATCAATTACATTTCAAGTTCCTGCTTTGATGAGCGCGGAAAGTTCCAGAGGATTGACCGTTGTAATTTCTCCTTTACAATCGCTCATGAAAGATCAAGTTGATAATCTGGAAAAAGCAAATATCGTTGAAGCAGTTACCATTAATGGTTTGCTTGACCCAATAGAAAGAGCGAAATCTTTTGAAAGAGTTGAAGATGGCTCTGCTTCTATTCTTTATATCTCACCTGAATCACTTCGTTCACGGACTATTGAGAAGTTGATTTTGGGCAGGAACATTGTTCGATTTGTTATTGATGAGGCGCACTGTTTTTCTTCTTGGGGACAAGATTTTAGGGTTGATTATTTATATATCGGAGATTTTATCAAACAAATTCAAGAAAAGAAAAATCTTGAGGATGGGATTCCGGTTTCATGTTTCACGGCAACAGCGAAACAAAAAGTCATACAGGATATTCGTGATTACTTTAAACAAAAACTTTCGATTGATTTAGAACTCTTCGCTTCTAAAGCATCAAGAACAAATCTTCAATTCAAGGTTTTTGAGAAAAAAGACGAAGTGGAAAAGTACCAGGCGGTGAGAGATTTAATTGAAGAAATGAATTGTCCAACGATTATCTATGTATCCAGGACACGGAAAGCATATTTATTAGCTGAACGATTAACCGAAGATGGATTTCATGCAAGGCCATATCATGGGAAAATGGATGTGAAAGAAAAAACCGCCAACCAGAATTCATTTATCTCTGGGGAGGTTCCTATCATGGTGGCAACATCTGCTTTTGGAATGGGAGTTGACAAAAAAGATGTTGGCTTGGTGATTCACTATGAAATTTCAGATTCACTTGAAAACTACATTCAAGAAGCGGGAAGGGCGGGACGTGATGAAAATTTACGAGCTAGTTGCTTCGTTTTGTTTAACGAGGAAGATCTCAGTAAACATTTCATACTATTGAATCAAACCAAAATCTCCATAAAGGAAATTCAACAAATTTGGAAGGCAATAAAAGAAATCACAAGATTTCGTTCAACGGTTTCAAATTCTGCTTTGGAAATTGCACGTAGGGCTGGTTGGGACGACAATGTAGTTGAAATTGAAACTAGAGTAACAACCGCAATTGCGGCATTGGAGGATGCGGGTTATTTGAAACGAGGGCAAAATATACCAAGAGTTTTCGCAAATAGTATTCTGTCCAAAAATGCTCAGGAAGCCATTGATAAAATCAATACCTCTGTAAGATTTGATGAAAAGCAAAAAGAGAAGGGTATTCGAATTATTAAGAAACTTATATCAAGCAAAAGCAGAAAGCAATCCACGGATGACGATGGTGAATCTCGAATTGATTATATCAGTGATCATTTGGGAATTGTAAAAGAAGATGTGATTAACATTGTCAATTTGCTTCGTGAGGAAAAGATTTTAGCTGACGCTAAGGATTTGACCGCTTTCATTAAGAAGGGGGATAGCGTAAATCGTTCAATTAATATCCTTGAAGCATTCACGAAGATTGATAATTTTTTATTGTCAATCTTTGAACAACAGGAAAAAACATTTCACCTTAAGGAAATTAATGAATTGGCAGAGGCAGCTGATTGCTCTGATAACTCGATTAAAAATATAAAAACCGCCATCAATTTTTGGGCAATTAAGAATTTAATAAAGCGTCAGACTTTTGAATATTCAAAAAATCATATTGCTGTTGCTGCCCTTCACTCAAAGGAATCACTCAAAGTTAAATTGGATAAGTTGCATGATTTAGCGAGGTTTATACTTGAGTTTCTTTTTGAAAAAAATACGTATGATATTTCTGAGCACGAAATAGAAATGGATGAAGTTCTTGTTGAGTTTTCTGTCCTTGAATTGAAAGACGAGTTTGAGAAGAAACCAAGACTCTTTGACCTTAAAATTACCCTCGAAGATGTAGAAGACGCCCTTTTCTACCTATCCAAAATTGATGCTATTAAAATTGAAGGTGGATTTTTGGTAGTTCTTAATAAATTGACTATAGAAAGAATTGAACAAGACAATTATAAGAAATATACAAAGGAAGATTATAAGAAGCTAAATCAATTCTATGAGAATAAGGTTCAGCAGATACATATTGTTGGTGAATATGCCAAGAGGATGATTAACGATTATAAAGATGCCTTACAATTTGTAGAGGATTATTTTCAACTTAATTATGTTTCCTTTTTGAAGAAATATTTTCCCGGTAGCAAGCATGATAATTTGAAACTCAAAATGACACCGGCTAAGTTTAAACAGCTATTTGGTGAGCTTTCACCAAGTCAGTTGAAAATTATCAATGACAATGAACCCAAAATTGTAGTAGCTGCAGGGCCAGGAAGTGGTAAAACAAGAGTACTAGTTCACAAGCTTGCTTCATTGTTGTTGATGGAAGATGTCAAACATGAACAGTTGCTTATGCTTACTTTTTCTAGGGCAGCTGCAACTGAATTCAAAAAACGCTTGTTGAAATTAATTGGAAATGCGGCAAATTACGTGGAGATTAAAACCTTTCATTCTTTCTGTTTTGACTTGTTAGGTAAGGTTGGAAGCTTAGAAAGGTCAGAGGATATTTTGAAAACTGCTCTAAATAGAATTTATAGTAATGAAGTTGAAGTAAGTCGTATTACCAAAGCTGTTTTGGTTATTGATGAAGCACAAGACATGGACGGCGATGAATACCAATTACTAAATGCTTTGTTGAAGCATAATGAAGATTTGAGGGTGATTGCTGTTGGTGATGATGATCAGAATATTTATGAATTCAGAGGTGCAAGCTCAAAATACCTGGATCATTTTATGTTGGTGAATAGAGCGGTTAAGCATGAATTAGTTGAGAATTACAGAAGTAAAAGCAATCTTGTTGAATTTACAAACTTGTTTGTAAATCAGATTCAGAATCGACAAAAAGAATTACCAATTATTCCTATACAGAGCGAAAGCGGAAGAATAAAGATAGTTCGATATCAAAGTGATAATATCATTTCGCCTACTGTTGAGGATATTCTTAGTACGGATCTTAGTGGGACTACTTGTGTTCTTACAAAGGGAAATGAGGAGGCGCTTCAGATTACTGGATTACTTTTGAAGCGTGGTTATCAAGCAAAGTTGATTCAAACGAATGATGGCTTTAATTTGTATAATCTTTTAGAAGTTCGATTCTTTTTGAGCCGGTTATGCTTAGATGATGAGGTTTTTATAATCGATGATGAAGTATGGGACAATGCTAAGCGTGAGTTGAACAAGACATTTAGATTCAGCACTAAGTTGGAAGTTTGCAATAGTATTATTAGTGATTATGAGTCAACTAATCCAAAAAGAAGATATAGATCAGATTTGGAGTTATTTATACGTGAATCCAAATTAGAAGATTTCTTCAATCAGAAAGGAGAATCAATTTTTGTATCAACCATTCACAAAGCAAAGGGTAGAGAGTTTGATAATGTTTTCTTAATGCTTGAAAATTTCACTCCGAAGACTGACGAAGCCATACGGCAGTTGTATGTAGCAATGACAAGAGCAAAA
>CAZLHZ010000193.1:0-708 GCA_964559285.1 uncultured Actinomycetes bacterium
GATGTTCACCCTGCTCGTCAAGGGCGAGTACTCCTCCTACAAGGACCTGCCCGTCGTGCTCTACCAGATTCAGACGAAGTACCGCGATGAGGCGCGTCCGCGCGCGGGCATCCTGCGCGGGCGCGAATTCGTCATGAAGGACTCCTACTCCTTCGACGTCGATGACGACGGTCTCGTGAGGTCGTACGCCGCCCACCGGGCTGCCTACATCGAGGTGGTCGATCGGCTCGGTCTTCCCTACGTGATCGTCTCGGCGATGTCGGGTGCGATGGGCGGGTCGGCGAGTGAGGAGTTCCTCGCGTCGACGGAGTCCGGCGAGGACACGTATGTCCGATGCCTCTCCTGCGGACTGGCCGCCAACGTGGAGGCGATCGTCACCCGCCCGCCGGCGCCCACGACGATCGAGGGCCTTCCGGCCGCCACCGTGCATGACACTCCGGGCACGCCGACCATCGACAGCCTCGTCGACCTGTCCAACGAGCGTCCGGACCTCGCCCGGCCTGATCACCCCTGGACCGCCGCTGACACCTTGAAGAACGTCGTGCTCTCGGTGGGCCTGCCCGATGGATCGGCGTACCCGCTCATTGTGGGCCTGCCCGGGGATCGGGAGGTGGATCTGAAACGACTGGAGGCAGCCCTGCATCCGGGAACCCCCCGCGCGTTCGAGGATGCCGACTTCGCCCACCACCCCGGTCTGGTCAAGGGCTA
>CAZLHZ010000193.1:718-2776 GCA_964559285.1 uncultured Actinomycetes bacterium
CAGGTGCTCGGCGAGGACTCCCCGGTGGGCATTCGCTACCTCGTGGATCCGCGCGTCGTCGAGGGGACCGCCTGGATCACGGGGGCCAATGAGCCGGGACGACACGCCTACGGGCTCGTCATGGGCCGTGACTTCACCGCCGATGGGACGATTGAGGCGGCGGAGGTGCGGGAGGGCGATGACTGCCCCTCGTGCGGGGAGCAGCTCGAGATCGCCCGCGGCATCGAGATCGGCCACATCTTCCAGCTCGGCCGGAAGTACGCCGATGCTCTTGGCCTGAAGGTGCTTGATGAGAACGGGCGACTGGTGACCGTCACGATGGGGTCCTACGGGATCGGTGTCTCCCGTGCGGTTGCCGCAGTCGCGGAGCAGCACTACGACGACCGCGGCCTGGTCTGGCCGCGGGAGGTGGCGCCGGCCGATGTCCATCTCGTGCCGACGGGCAAGGAGGATGCGGCGTACGACGCTGCCGATGCGCTGGCTAGCGAACTCGCTGCCTGCGGCGTCCGTGTGCTTCTCGATGACCGGCGCGGGGTGTCGCCCGGAGTGAAGTTCAACGACTCCGAGCTCATCGGCGTGCCCACCATCGTCGTGCTCGGCAAGCGGCTGGCGGACGGGATGATCGAGGTCAAGGAGCGCGCGACGGGGGAGCGGGTCGACATCCCGCTCGCGGGTGCCAGCGCGCACCTGGCGGCCCTGTGTCGCACCTGATCGCGTGACGGCGATGCCTGAGCTGTGGGTCATCGGGATCCTGCTTGTCGCGGCCTTCGCGGCCGGATGGGTGGATGCCGTGAGCGGTGGGGGTGGGCTGCTCCAGTTGCCAGCCCTGCTGCTCGCCCTCCCGGGGCAGCCTCCGGCGACAGCGCTCGGGACCAACAAACTCTCATCCGTCATGGGCACCACCGCCTCGGCGATGACCTACCTGCGCCGGGTGCGGCCCGATGTCGGGACCGCACTGCCGATGGCGGCCGCGGCATTCGGCGGCGCGCTGGCCGGATCGAGTTTCGCCTCGCGCGTGCCCGCTGCGGCGTTCCGGCCCGTCATCCTCGTCCTGCTGGTGGTGGCATGGCTCTGGACGCTGCTGCGCCCGGCCGTGGGCACTCGGGAGGCACTGCGTTGGGAAGGACGCCCCGTGCACCGCATCCTCGCGGTGGTGGGCGGTGCGGTCATCGGCGCCTACGACGGCCTGCTCGGTCCCGGAACCGGGGCCTTCCTCGTCGTCCTCCTCGTCAACGGGCTCGGCTACTCATTCCTCAAGGCATCGGCGACGGCCAAGATCGTCAACGTGGGCACGAATGTGGCGTCGCTCATCGTCTTTGGACTGACCGGGTCCGTCATCTGGCTGCTGGGACTGGTCATGGGTGCAGCGAACCTCGGCGGCGGGATCCTCGGTGCCCGCATGGCGATGACGAGGGGGAGTGGCTTCGTCCGAGCGGTGCTGCTCGTGGTCGTGGCCGTGCTCATCCTCCGGCTCGGCTGGGAGACGTTCGCGGCCCGATGATCGACCAGGTGGTCAGGATCCGGGGAAGGCCGCGGGGACCCCGCCCCACAGCACGGCCTGACTGGCGCACTCGCGGGCGGTGACCGACGCCTGCCGTCGTTGATCCTGCAGGGTCGCGGCGGCGAGCTGCGCGTAGAGGCCGGCGAGGCGCTCCTCGACACCAGCTGCCAGTCGCCGCGCGGACAGGGAGTCGACGACGGGGAAGGGCAGGTCGTAGGCCGCCGCCGGAGTCGGGGTTGCCGCCCCGGTGGCGGCGAGAGTCTCACGAAGGGATGCGGCGCGGGCGCGATGCACGTCGAGGGCTGCCCGAGCCACCGTCACATCGTCGTCCTCCATGTGGGCGCCCGCCACCCCGTAGGCGTAGACGGCCGCATCCTCGCCGGAGATCGCGGCGGCCAGGGCCTCAGCCGGGGTCACAGGACGATCCCATCGAGGTAGGGCACATGCGACTCCTCCGAAGCGGCGATAAGGGCCATCAGCCGAGCCGTCTCAGCGCCCGCGGATTTCACGCACGCGGCGGTGCACTCATCCGCCGCGGCGGACTCAGCCGCAGTCAG
>CAZLHZ010000193.1:2786-4737 GCA_964559285.1 uncultured Actinomycetes bacterium
GGGTGGGCGCAGGCGTAGCGGAGGGTGATGCAGTGGGTGACGCGGAGTCCCCGGCCAGAGCGGCGCGATGTGCCCGGTGCTGTTCGAGGATCGGGTTGAGGTCCTCGGCCAGTTCGGGGAACTGCCGCGTGATCGCCTCGTAGGCAGCGATGAGCGTGACCTCCTGCTCGGCCACGCGAGCCCGCAGGGCTCGATCCGGATCCTCGCTCGTGGGAGACGGGTCAGGGGTCGTGCCTCCCGAGCACGCGGCGATGATGGGAAGCAGGAGCGCCGCCGCGAGTACTGCGCGACGACTCACCGGGCGATGACTCACCGGCAGCCCGACCATGCGGGTCAGCATGTCACGGAGCGGCCTCGCACAGGCGAGTAGGCTGTCGTGTCGCATGCGGGTACACCTCCCATGCGAGGGACACGGCCTCCTCGCGGCAGGAGCCCTTCCCGTTCACAGCTGAAGAGGGAGAGGTCCGGACATGAGCGGCACGCGGGCACGCACCGAGCAGGTGATGCGAGGTGCCGTTGCGCCGGTCGTCCAGTCGATGGGGGTCGATCTGGAGTCCCTTGAGGTGCGCCCTGCGGGCCGCCGCGATGTGGTCCGGGTGGTGGTGGATCAGGACGGCGGGATCGATCTGGATCGGGTGGCGCAGATCAGTGTGGCTGTCTCCGCGGCGCTCGACGAGTCGGGTGACGTGGCCGCTGCCCTCGCCGATCGCGCCTACGTCCTCGAGGTGAGCTCACCCGGGGTCGATCGGCCTCTCACCCAGGTGCGGCACTGGCGTCGGGCGAAGGGACGCCTCGTCTCGGCGTACCTCATCGATGGCTCAGTCCACGAAGGCCGACTCGTCGAGGTTGACGAGACGGCAGGTGCCGTGGTCATAGGGGAGCGCACCCTGTCGCTGGCCGATGTCGGGCGCGGCGAGGTCCAGGTGGAATTCACCTCGGCGGGTGAGGACTGACCATGGACATCGATATTGCCGCCCTGCGCGCGCTCGTGGATGAACGTCGACTGAGTCTGGATCGGGTGCTGTCCTCGATCGAGGCCGCCCTCCTCGTCGCCTATCACCGAACGGAGGGCTCGGCGGAGTCCGCACGGGTTCAACTTGATCGCGACACGGGGCATGTCACCGTCTGGGCACGCACCCAGCCCGATGAGACCGGTGCGGTGGAGGAGTTCGACGACACCCCCGAGGGGTTTGGCCGCGTGGCCGCCACCACGGCCCGCCAGGTCCTGCTTCAGCGACTCCGCGAGGCTGAGGATGACGCGACGATCGGCGAGTTCGGTGGTCGCGAAGGCGACCTCGTGTCCGGAGTCGTCCAGCAGGGCCGGGATCCCCGCCTGGTGTTCGTGGATATCGGCACGGTCGAGGCCGTCCTCCCGCCCCAGGAGCAGGTGCCAGGCGAGGACTATGTCCATGGCACGCGACTGAAGTGCCTCGTGGCGGCGGTGCGGCGCGGCCCCCGAGGACCTCAGGTCATCGTGTCGCGGACGCATCCGGGACTGGTGCGGGCGCTGTTCGCGCTCGAGGTCCCGGAGATTGCCGATGGGTCCGTCGAGATTGCCGGTCTGGCACGCGAGGCGGGCCACCGATCGAAGATGGCGGTGCGCTCCACCGTCGCCGGACTCAATGCGAAGGGTGCCTGCATCGGACCCATGGGACAGCGGGTGCGGCAGGTCATGTCCGAGCTCGGCGGCGAGAAGATCGACATCGTCGACTTCAGCGAGGACCCCGCCGAATTCGTGGCGCAGGCGCTCTCACCCGCCCGGGTCACCAGCGTGGAGGTGGTCGATCTTCAGGCGCGCTCCGCGCGCGTCGTCGTTCCCGAGTACCAGCTCTCGCTGGCCATTGGCCGCGAGGGGCAGAATGCGCGGCTCGCGGCACGGCTCACCGGCTGGCGGATCGACATCCACGGCGACGGGGTGTCGCCGGAGCGCGTCGAGTCCTGACGGGTCGAC
>CAZLHZ010000194.1:0-1016 GCA_964559285.1 uncultured Actinomycetes bacterium
GGTGACGCTCAGCGGCATTGTCGTCTCGGCAGGGCTCATGGCCTTCTGGTACGTCGATGCCAGTGCCACCCGCGCCTACATGGGGACCGATGCGCGGATGCACGAACTCCTCATCGGTGCAGCCCTGGCAATCCTGCTGGCTGGGCGCTGGCGCGAGCGGTCCCTTGCCGTCATGCGGTGGATCTTCTGGCTGGCGCTCCCGGCTCTGATCGCCGCCGCAGTGCTGCTGACCGATAACTCGCCGTGGTACTACCGCGGCGGCTCGGTGCTGGTCGCGGGTGCAGCCGCCGTCGTCATCGCGGGCCTGGAGTCGCTGCGCTGGCCAGCAGCGGCCATCGGATGGAAGCCGCTTGCGGCGATCGGCATCATCTCCTACGGCATCTACCTCTGGCACTGGCCCGTCATCCAGATCATGGCGGCGCGTGGCATACCCACGACGACGCTGCTTCCCGCCGGCATTGCCGTCGGCGTCACCGTCGTGCTGTCCATCCTGATGTACGACGTCATTGAGAAGCCGATTCGAGCGCGTCGGCCTGACGGGCGAGAGCGGGTCACCGGACTGCGCGTGGCACTGATCGCACCGATCCTGGTGCTCTCATCCGGTGCGGCGGTGATGGTCCTGACCAACCCGGAGGACGTCGCCTGGGCGGCACGAGGTGACGGCGCCGTCCTCACCGAGGTCTCAGCCTCGCGCATTGACCCAGATGTGCCGCTGGTCGGCCTGCTCGGGGACTCTGTCACGGCATCTGTGCAGAGTGCCGTTGGCGGTGCACTGTCGGATCGCGGCTATGCCATGCGGTCAGCTGCCTTCCGCGGGTGTCCGATCGGCCATGAACCCGTCGTTCTCCCCGATGGACAGACCAGTCCCTACGCGGAGCACTGTGCCGATGTCGTTCCCACGGGTCAGGATGCCCTCATTGCCGAAGCCCCGGACGTTGTTGTCTGGCTTGATCTGCAGTCATCCCAGCCGCGACTCGCTGATGACGGGACCTACCTGGCACAGGGGACCCCGGCCT
>CAZLHZ010000194.1:1026-4733 GCA_964559285.1 uncultured Actinomycetes bacterium
ACACGTGATCTCATCGCGTCATGGAGACCGGTCATGGACCGCGTGATCCGGGAGGGATCGACGGTCATCGTGGTGCTTCCACCGCAGCGGGGTCCGTGGCCCACCGGCGAGTGCCCAGCCGGCTCCGAGAGATGCCGTGCGATCCAGACGGAGGATGCAGCGATCCGTTCGGCGACGCGTGAATTCGTCGACAGTCTGCCTGAGGACTATCCCGTGCAGCTCATCGAGGTTGATGACCTGCTGTGTCCCGCCGGTCCGCCGTGCCAGGCTCTCATCGACGGGATTGAGGTGCGCGAGGGAGGGCAGGATCTCACGCACTTCACCGTGGACGGTGCGGCGTGGTTCGCGCCACGGTATGTCGACCGGATCATTGCTGCCGCCACCGCGGTACCGGATTCACGCTAGGTCGCGGGTCGCGGGTCGCGGGTTGCGGGTCGCACGTCGCTGGTCGTCGAGCGGAGAGCGCAGCGTCGTGGGGCGAGCCATACGCTGGTTCCATGATCTCCCTGTCCGCGCTTGCCGACCTCGTGAGACAGCATCCGGAGCTCCTCGAGGCCGAGGTGGCGCCGATCCGCATCGGCGATCGGATTCTCGACCCGTCACGTCCTGCGCTCATGGCCACCGTCAACCTCTCACGGGATTCGACCTACCGTGAATCCATCGCACCCTCGGCAGAATCGGCCATCCGCAAAGCGCGAATCGCGTGGGCGGAGGGCGCGGCCCTCGTGGACATCGGTGCTGAATCCACGACAGCCCGGGCAGCCCGGGTGAGTCCTGAGGATCAGGTCGCCAGACTCGTTCCGGTGATCGAAGGCTGTGTCGCCGAGGGCATCGCAGTGTCCGTTGAGGCATATGACGTTCACGTGGCCGCTGCCGGACTCGGCGCCGGAGCGAAGGTGCTCAATATGACCGGCGCAGCTGCCCAGGAGGAGTTGTTCGCGACTGCTGCCGAGCACGAGGCGACAGTCATCCTCTGCTACGTCGGCGGACGGAATGTTCGAGAGATCACCGACGTGACAGTTGATGCAGATCCGCTCCCAGGACTACTGGACCACTTCACTGAACGGATCGAGGTGGCGCGCGCGCACGGCGTGATGTCGATCGTCATCGATCCGGGTATGGGCTTCTACTACGGCAATCTCGTCGACCCCCTGACCCGAGCACGGCACCAGGCGCGGGTGATCCTCAACTCCTTCCGGCTGCGCAGTCTCGGCGTTCCCATCTGCCATGCGCTGCCGCACGCCTTCGACCTCTTCGAGGATCACTTTCGGACTGCCGAGGGGTTCTTCGCGGTGCTCGCCACGCTCGGTGGGGCCAGCCTGCTGCGCACCCACGAAGTGGCCCAGGTCCGCGCGGTGGTGCGGGCAATGACGGAACTTGGAACCGCCTGAGGCGTGGAGAACTGACTGATAACCATCGCGGGCGGCAGGTGGAGCCCGCGCGAATGGATCGCGGACTGCAGACAGGCTCCGGCTCATTGGTTATTGTCCAGTCATGTCATCCACACCCCCACCCCCGCCCCCGCCCATGCCTCCTGCCGGCCCTGCCTACTCCGGCGGCGCTGCTCCCCAGAACGGCACCGGTACGGCCGCGCTCGTGCTGGGCATCCTCGGATTCCTCTGCATCGGACCGTTCGGATGGGTTCCGGCCCTCATCCTCGGCCGCTCCGGCATGGCTCGGGCGGATCAGGGTCTGGCGACGAATCGTGGTGTGGCGCAGGCCGGCTTCATCATTGGCCTCATCGGCACCATCCTCGCGGCGATCGGACTTGTCATCTGGATCATCGCCCTCATCGTGGCGGCCTCCCAAAGCGCCTGACCCTGTCTCAGTGACTGCGGGCCCGTCGCCTCAGGGTGACGGGCCCGCAGTCGCCCTGCCCCCCAATTGGACGGGCGACGAGGTGAGAGGAATCTGGCATCCTCCCGTCAGACCCATGGCCGGAGCAGAGCGTGGTGAAGTGAGGTTCGATGCCCCCGACGTTTGTTGTTCTCGATGATCACGAGCTGATCCGAGATGGTGTCGTCAATCAGGTTCTCGCGACGTTCCCGTCGGCGGAGTTCGCCTACCGCGGTGGTGATCTGCAGGAAGCGGTCTCAAGCCTCGGTGACAACGGAGTGGATCTCGCCCTGGTCGACCTTGATCTGGGGACAGGTCACCGGGTGGCAGACATCGTGTCGTCCTTCACGATGCGCCAGGTGCCGGTCGTGGTCGTGAGCGCCATGGCCAGCCCGGAAGCAGTGCGAGCGGCACTCGAGAGTGGAGCCGTGGGCTACGTCACGAAGCGGGCTGGTTCACAGGATCTGCAGTTGGCGATTCGCGCCGCGCTCATGGGAGACCAGTGGGTCACCCGAGATGTGGCTGAGGCGCTGGTGCGTCCGGAATCCGCAGTCGACCTGACGCAGCAGGAGCGGCGAGCGCTGACCCTCTACGCCTCGGGAATGACGATGGGGATGGTGGCTCGTCGCATGAACGTCGCGGTCAGCACCGCCAAGCACTACATCGACAATGTTCGACGCAAGTACGCCGCCGCCGGTGCTCCAGCGCACACCAAGACCGATCTCAATGCCCTTGCCCGTCATGAGGGGCTGATCCCCAACTAGTCACGCTCGCGCTGCGGGACGTCGCACACTCAGTCTCGCCTCGTCGGGTTCCAGGGGATCCGCGTCGAGATCGATGCGGCAGTCCTCCCAGTGCCCTTGAGGAATGAGTCCTTCGCGCAGTCGTGCCGGCCACGGACTCACGTGGATGGCGATCTCCTCGTCCGGACCGTCAACGAGGGTGATGACGCGAATCAGTGCCCCTGGTGCACGGCGTACGACTTGACGGCAGGCGAAGGCGATGGCGTCGGGATAGTCCTCCACGCGGTGATGCCCCTCGAGTCGATGCACCTCGAGGGAACCACCGCTGCCGCGCGCGATCGACTCCAGATCGGCAATGAGTCGCTCCGTTGGGGACGTTGAGGATCCGACCCGGTTCAGGTGGCTGCGAATGGCTGCCGCACACGCGCCGGCAGCGGAGCTGGTCGACTCTGCCGCGGGATCAAGCGCGCCCGAGGCGATGCGACGGAGCAGGGATCGAGCTGGCTCATCGACGATGGCCCAACCGGCACTGAAGGCGGCACGGCCGGCGACTTCCGCCTGCTCACGAATCAGCCTCTCCCAGAGGTCAAGATCAGCTCGTCGTTGACGCTCGAAGATGACATCAATCCAGACGAAGCCGAGCACCACTCCACCGACGAAGAGGACATTGGTCACTGCCGAGAGCGTGGGCTGGGCAGCGCAGGCACTCGGCATGGACTGCGCCACGAAGAAGCCTGTGACGGAGACGGCGGCCAGAGTCAGCACGCGCATCCACCATGACGACAGTGCGAGGTGGAAGATCAGGGCTGCCCCCCCGAGGAGCGCGATCAGCCAGGCGAGGTCGCCGGAGGTTGCGCAGGATGTGGCGAGGGGAAGGGACAGCAGGAGGGCGGCGACGGTCGCCACCAGGCCCGACAACGCGACGGCAACTCGCCATCGGGTGTTCCACAGTGCCGTGACACAGAACGAGAGGGTGACCACCGCGGCCAGAGCGATGCGGATCGCCATGGGCTGTGGTGATGACTCCGACAGGTTCCATCCGGAGGCAGCGAGGGTGGCACTCACGCCGAGCAGGCCGACACGCCCGAGGAACGAGCGCTGCGGGCCGAGGCGGTCGCCTGGTTGGAC
>CAZLHZ010000195.1:0-4709 GCA_964559285.1 uncultured Actinomycetes bacterium
CGCTGCTGTCCGCTGCCAGCACAGCGGTGAGCTCCGATAAGTACGATCTGGCGGCGGACATGCTGATGGAGGCCAGGGTGTCTGAATTTCTGGCGCTTACCGATGACGTCGCCACATACAGCGGCGAGCTGGCCAGCGGTCTGGTGGGTGTGGGTTCTTCGCTGCCCACGTCTAACGTGGATCTGTCTACCTACGCCGAGCGACCGGCGCCTGAGCCCGCTTTCGTTGACGACGACGAGGATGAGCCCAATGATGACGGTCTCGTCCTTCAGGACGACGATGACGCGGAGTTGGTGTTCTGATGGGCATAGCCGGGGCAGTGGAGGGGTTCGTGGGTGGCGCCGCTTCTACGGCAGCCACACTATCACAGGCCGATCTCGCCGCTAGGCAGATCCGCTTCCTGCTTGCTGACGCCTACGGCCTGCTAGAGGGCGACCGCCGCAGCAATGAGGCACGGACCTACACGTTGGATGCTGCTATAGCTGCGTATCTAGAGCTCCTGGATGGTAAGCCGCGTGACGGTATTCGCAGCCGAACAGCCAGACTGGATGCGCTACTTTCCACCCTCACAGCAACGCTGAGTGCGGCTGCCTCTCTCGATGACAGCATGTTGGGGTCGGAGGCGGTGCCCGGTGTCGGTTCGTCTTTCCTGTCCGGCGGCGTGCTCAAGAACGCAACGTCTGGGCTAGGTGATGCTGTGTCCGGCGCGTCACTGCCTGAGCTCTCAGAGCACATGAACACCGCTGGAGACCCCTATGCGGCGGTGAAAGGTCGGCTGAGCCTGCCAGACCCGAGGAGCGCACTGGGATGATCGATCTCCGAGTCACCGTTGCTGTGGACGTCCTGCAGGTGCGGCGTATGGCCAGCGCCGGCACTCCGGGGTACATCAGGCTGATTGGGCCCAATCTGGGTACAGCCTCGGAGGTGCGTCTGAATTCGCTGGTCACGACGGACATCGTTGTGGTGTCAGAGAATCAGATTGACGTGGCATTGCCCGAAGCGCTCTTTCGGGTTCCTATCCGTGATATTGAGGTGAAGTCATTGGACTTCACCGGCCGTGCTGTGGCGAGCTTGTCATTTGAACTCGACGTGAACGCACCAACCGTTGAGGGACTGGCCAAGCTGGTACAGAACTTCCTGTGCCTTCTACAGCAGACGCCGGGGTCGGACGCATTCCATCAGGACGAGGGCGGGGGCTTGCACTCTATTCTCGGCAAGTCCGTCAACAAGGACGCCAGGTCCACGTCAGCACGTCGTGGTCGGTCTTGCTCACCTCGTAGGGCAGATGCGCCGCAGTCAAACGGTCACGAAAGTGCCTCTAGTAGAGCGCCTACGAGACGTGACCATCACGGCTATCCAGTTCGTACCCGCCACAGGGTCCATCGCCATCGAGTTGAGCTTGACGTCGATGGCAGGGCATACGGCTGTGGCCAAGTTCGGCGTTCCTTCCTCAGTTACATGACCCCTCAGCTGCTGGTAGAGTGAAGCCGTGCCAAACGTAGACCTACAAGACCTGCTTCTCACGCTACTCAACCGGTTCGACCCGACCCTGGATGTGTCGGAGGGCTCTCCCGTTGATCGGCAGGTCGTAGGCCCACTACTCGACCGCCTTGGTGTGGATCCGTTCAGCACGGACATCCGCTCGTTCTTGATTGAGCACCTGCGTATCGCCATGCCGGAGGTGGACACTACCAGTGCCGGGGGTCAGTTCAGGTCACTGGTCATGGGCGCCTTCGAGGCCCTCATCACGCCGCTTAGGGCGGAGATCGCGCAGATGCGCGCGTCCAAGAGCATGCAAGATCCGACACGCCTCACTGGCGTGGAGATGGACGCGCTCCTGGCCAACGTGCTGGGCTCGAGACAGGAGGGCTCACGAGCTCGAGTGAACGTGCGCGTGTACTTCGGCGAGCGCAGGGCGGTTCAGATCACAGGCAGCGTGGCTGCGCGCACACGCAGCGGATTGCGGTTTTATGCCACGACCAGCCTGTACGTGGCATCCGACACGTTGGGCCAGTACACCGAGAACGGGAAGTACTACCTAGATATTGAGACGGAGGCCGCGGAGGAGGGGGATTCCTACAACATCGGACCCAACGAGATCGTAGACATCACAGGGGTCCCTGGGGCCCTGTCAGCCACCAACAAGTCAGGCGTTTTCTCGATGGGCGCCAGCGCAGAGACCAACGTCGGCGCACTGACACGGCTCCGTACCGCCATCGGGGAGAGATCGCCCAACACTGAGGCAGGTATTTCCAGCCTAGCCTACGATCGCTACCCCGAAGTGAGGGACGTCCGGGTGATTGGCTACGGTGATCCGGAGATGACCCGTGACATCATCCGGGGCACGGTGACTTTGCCCGCGGGTGCGCTGGGTTACGGCGCCATCGTGGACACCGTGACGGACTGCGCCGGGGCCGCGGTGGATCTGTCAGCGTCGGACGCAACCGGGCCGGCTCTGTCCTACCTCACGCTGCCCATCCACGGCACCATCTACTTCAAGACCTTTCGGGTGCTATCGCCATCCTCCGACTTCGCCGATGCAGAGGTGGGGCAATCGCTGCAGCTAGGCTCGTACGACCGCGTAATCACCGATCGGATCAGCGCCGGGGAGGTCTGGATCGACGATTTCGAAGTCATCGCCAAGGGCAACGCTGGGTATACCGTACAATACCGCCTGCCGAGTGGCCCGCAGCTGCTCTATGCCCTGCAGTTCCAGGACGCTACACGCGATTGGCCCCTGTCCGGCGTGTCAGTCGGCGATTGGCTGCGTGTCAGGGGCACATGGGCCATGTCAGGCCAGCCGACCGCCGGCCATCTGTCCAACGGGCCCGGTAACACCGGCGTATCGTACTTCCGGGTGCAGGGAGTGGATTCAGGCGGCATCCAGGTATCCAACTACCTGCCGGATGAGTACAGCAAGCAGAGCGGTACGTACAAGCTGGCGATCACAGGCGCTGTGGGCACCTTCGTCGTGGGCGCCACACTGACCGGCGGTACGTCCGGAACGACGGGTACGATAGTCAGCGTCCCTTCGTCCACACAGCTGTACCTGAATGATGTCGGGGCCGCTGGATTCACCAACGGTGAGACGGTCACGACCGGCTCGGCCTCTGCCACGGCCGGCCTGTCGATCATCGACCTGGCCAAGACCGCCGGGTCTGTCATCACCATCAGCGCGTTGAGCTCGCAGTACTTCACCTCCGCCCCAGCGGTGCAGGTAGGCGATTGGGTGACCCTCTGTAAGGACGACGGCAGCGGTACGTTTGACGCAGAAGAGTTCGTCATCACAGCAGTCACCGATCTCACCTTGACGGTAACTGGCACACCTACTGCGTGCGCCACGTACAGCGTGAAGTGGGCCGTCCGTAGGGGCCCCACCAATGGCGGGGTGTCCAATCGGAATCAGTTTCTGCTCGGCAGCACCTCTTCGGTGGAGTGGGCTGTACTGCGGTATAGCGCCCAGGTTGCCGCACTTGACGACCCAGAGAGCTATGACTGGTTCCAGTCCACGGAGTCGGCCGTTACAGCGCAGGTGCGCGGTGCTGTGACGTTGGCTGATGCCGCCGGCAGTGTGGCGTTGACCATCAGTGACGTACCGATGGGCATCACCCTCCCGCAGCGGCTGGGGCAGGCCATCGACTTGGCATCCACCGACGAGGTTCACGTCGGCGGATGCACTGACATCCACATGCACCAATTGACGTGCCCTACCCACCAGCTGGACTTGCTGATAGAGCCTGTAGGTCCGCTGGTTTCAGGTACGGATCTGGCGTGTGGGGGCGGTACGGATGTGGTGGGTGCCGCCTCCTTGTCTGGCGCCGGGGCGGACAACCAGTGCGTGCTCGTCATTGAGGAAGGCGAGGCCATCGGCAGCTACCGCATCCTCCAAGCCACAGGCGGTGCGTTGATCATCGACACCACGCTGACCAGCGCGTTCTCCGGCGTGCGCTACTACGTCACGCGGGACCTCACGATGTCGTTCACCACACCCAGGCGTGTACTGCTGGATTCGAGCTCTACGTTGAGCACAGTCCACCAGTCAGACCTGTTGGTGGATAACGATGTGGACTTCGTGGACCTCGGCGTCCTGGTGAACGACATCATCGAGCTCACGAGCGGCCAAGACGACGGGCTGCATGTTATCACGGAGGTGGTGGACAACCACACGCTGCGTGTGGCCAACAACCTCACCGTGTCCTCGGACGGCGTCTACTACACGCTGTACCGACCGAAGGGCGGCCCGATCCGCCCATTCCGGAGAATCACCGGCGTGGAGCTGCTGTCTGCTGACGGGGCTTCCACAGGAATCACAGTACCGCCGCGGGATCCGCTCGCAGCCAGAGCTCTGGACATCAGCGGGTCCGGGGGCGAGCGTACGTTCACTCGAGCTACGTTCCAGGTGTACTATTTCTACGCGGACATGTTCGCCATCCAGGACCTGAGCGAAGACAGCAACTCGAGTGACCTGAAGCACCGCGTCGCCGGTGGTGACGTCTGTACGATTTCCACCGGGGTCAACGCTGGCACCTACTTGGTGTATTACGTGGACGGGAACGTCATCTGGCTCATGGGCCACCTGCCGGTGGCCGACTCGTTCGTTAGCCCCGAGATCGAGTTCACGTTCGATGGTGGGACGGGTACGTTCGTAGTGGATGATGTGGTACGGGACAACGGGGTCGCGTTTGGTACGGTCTCGTACATCAGCTACT
>CAZLHZ010000196.1:0-4673 GCA_964559285.1 uncultured Actinomycetes bacterium
GCCCGGGCGCCCGGGCTGAGCAGCATCCTCACCGAACTTGAGTCAACCGAGAGCACGAACGCGGGGCTCTACGACAACGAGCCACTCGCCCCGCCGGATATGGCGATCGATGAGCGTCGGCACGCGACGGCACTCGCGGCCATGCGCCCGACGGCGGCGCAGCCGCTGCCGACCACCCCGACGTCACCCGCGTCCGTCGACTTCGGGGAGACCTGGCACCGCGGTGACCGCTCCGGTGCGGTGCGCGCCGCAGTTTTCGGGATCAGCGATGGACTTGTCTCCAACACCGCCCTCGTCATGGGATTCGCCGGCGGGGCCCTGGACGGGCGCGCCGTGCTCTTCGCGGGCGTCGCGGGGCTCCTCGCAGGCGCCTTCTCGATGGCCGCTGGCGAATACGTGAGCGTTGCCAGCCAGCGCGACCTCTTCCAGCGGGAGATCGACATCGAGGCCGCCGAGCTGCGGGATAAGCCCGAGGAGGAGCGGCGCGAGCTCGAGCTCATCTACCGTGCCAAGGGGCTTGATCGAGATGCCGCTGCCACGATGGCGGACCGGATCATGGCGGATCCCTCGGTGGCCCTCGACACCCTCGCCCGCGAGGAGCTCGGCCTGGATCCGGGTCAGCTCGGATCTCCGACCAAGGTCGCGACCTCGAGCTTTGCCGCCTTTGCCATCGGAGCGGTGATCCCGGTCATCCCCTATCTGCTGGCCGTTCTGCTGCCCTCCGTCATCTCGGCCACCGTCGCGCTCGTGGTCGCGATCGGCCTCTCTCTGGTCGCCATGGTCGCCGTCGGCAGCATCGTCGGCCGCCTCAGCGGCCGAGGGGTGATGCGATCCGTCATCCGACAGGTCGCCTTCGGGACCGCCGCCGCCGCGGTGACGTTCGCCATCGGACGTCTCATCGGCACCAGCCTTGGCTGATCCGTCCACGACCGCGCGACGCCTGGCGCGAGCAACCGGAGAACTCGCGGCGGAGGCGACGTCACGCATGGAGGACTCCCTCCCGTGGTTCCGTCAGCTTCCAGCCGAGCAGCGCTCGTGGGTGGGCCTCGTCGCCCAGGCTGGCATCGCCGCCTTCGTCGAGTGGTACCGCTCGCCCCAGGACTTCGGCCGGATCACCTCAGATGTCTTTGGCACGGCACCCCCGGACCTGGCGCGGGCGATCACGCTCGCCCAGACCGTCGAGATGGTGCGCACCACCATCGGGGTGATGGAGGACTGGGCGGAGCGCCTTGCCGTCTCAGGCGAGGAGCATCGTCTCCGCGAGGCCGTGCTGCTCTACTCACGCGAGATCGCTTTCGCGGCCGCGGATGTCTACGCCCGCGCCGCTGAGTCACGCGGTGCCTGGGATGCACGTCTGGAAGCACTCGTCATCGACTCCCTGCTGGCCGGGGATGTCAGCGAGGCCGTGGCCTCACGCGCAGCGGCCCTCGGCTGGGGACGTCAGGCGGCCGACGGTCCGCTCAGCGGTGTCATGGCGGTCGCGGGTGCGGCGCCACCGGGTGATGCCCAGACGCCGCTTCCGGGACTGCGGCGTGCCGCCGAAGGTCATCGCCTCGACCTCCTGTCAGGCATTCACGGTGACGTCCTCGTCGTGCTCGTCGCCGGCGCCACGGATCCGGACCGCACCGCCAAGGCCCTCACCGCGCACTTCGGACCCGGCCCGGTCGTCGTCGGCCCCCTCGGCGCGGGGCTCGCCCACGCCGCGCATGCGATCGCCGAAGCCCTCGCGGGCCTGCGCGCGGCACCCGCATGGCCCGATGCCCCCCGACCCGTGCGGGCCATCGACCTGCTTCCGGAGCGAGTGCTGGCCGGTGACACCCGGGCCGCGCAGCGCCTCGTGGCCGAAATCATCGAGCCGCTGCGTCGCGAGGACCCGGTCCTGCTCGAGACGCTGTCGGCCTATCTGGAGCGCACGGGCAGCCTGGAGGCCACCGCGCGGCGCCTCTTCGTGCACCCGAACACCGTGCGTCACCGGCTGCGCCGGGTGGCCGATCTCACCGGTCGCGTGGCCTCGGATCCGCGGGATTCCCTCGGGTTGCGACTGGCCCTCAGCCTGTCGCGGCTGAGCCCGGATGCCGACCCGTTGTAGGTTTCCTCCAATGATGTCGGGGTGACATTGGCGAAGGCGATACCCCGGCAGCCCCGCTCAACCCGACAGGGTGGTCCCGTGCTCGTTGTCATCTGCCCCGGTCAGGGCTCCCAGACGCCCGGATTCCTCACCCCGTGGCTGGAGATGCCCGGCGTCGGCGATCGTCTCGCGTGGCTGTCCGCCGTCGCCGGGATGGACCTCATCCGACACGGCACCGAGTCGGATGCCGACACGATTCGCGACACGGCCGTCGCCCAGCCGCTCATTGTCGGGGCCGGGCTCGTCACCCTGCTCACCCTCTTCCCCCACCCCTCGACAGCCTTCGGCAAGATCGGCGCCGGGGCCGGGCACTCGGTCGGCGAGATCACCGCAGCCTCCGCGGCCGGCGTCCTGTCTGCCGAGCAGGCGATGGTCTTCGTCCGGGAGCGGGGCCGCGCGATGGCTGCCGCCTCCGCGGTCACCCCGACCGGGATGAGCGCCGTCCTCGGCGGGGATCCTGACGATGTCGTCGCGGCGGCTCACCGCCACGGTCTCACCGCTGCCAACATGAACGGTGCAGGTCAGATCGTCGTCGCCGGTGACCTGAGCGCTCTTGCCGCCTTCGCCGCCGATCCGCCCGACAAGGCCCGGGTGCGACCCCTCGAGGTTGCCGGGGCGTTCCACACCGAGTTCATGGCCCCGGCGGTGAGCCTGCTTGAGGGCTACTCGCGCGCCATCTCCACCCACGATCCGCGCTCGCGCCTGATCTCCAATGCGGACGGCACCGTGATCCACCACGGCCGCGAGGTGCTGCGTCGCCTCGTCTCGCAGGTGAGCAACCCGGTGCGCTGGGACCTGTGCATGTCCACGATGGCCGACCTCGGGGCCACGGCCGTCATCGAGATTCCTCCGGCCGGCACCCTCACCGGGCTCATCAAGCGGGCCCTGCCGGATGTCGAGGCGCTGGCCGTCAAGACCCCCGACGACCTGCCTGCCGCCTGGGACATCATCGAACGCCACGGCTCGGCCAGCCCCATGGTGAGCTCGCCGACGTGGCGCATGCTCGTCTCCCCCGCCAAGGGCACCTTCGCCATGGATGCCGGGCTGCCCAAGGGTGCAGAGCTCGCCCCGGGAATGGCGATCGGCACCGTGAGCAACCTGCGTGAGTCCCATGTCGTCACCGCCCCCCACGGTGGCGTCATTGTCGAGTGGCTCGTCGTTGATGCCGATCCCGTCTCACCGGGCCAGCCCCTGATTCGCCTGCACCCCTCCGGCAGTGATGAGGCGATGGCATGACTCCCGTGATCACGGTCTCCGCGGGACCGGCGTACTCCCGCATCCTCTCGGTGGGCTCCTACCGGCCGGCCCGGGTCGTGACGAATGAGGAGATCTGCCAGCGCATCGACTCCACCGATGAGTGGATCCGGGAGCGGTCCGGGATCGTGGAGCGGCGCTGGGCGGCACCGGACGAATCCGTCGTCGACATGGCGTTCGCCGCGGCCACCGCCGCACTCGACCGCTCGGGCCTCGATCGCTCCGACATCGGCATGATCATGGTGGCCAACATCAGCCACCCCTACCCCGTGCCGAGTGTCTCCGCCCTTCTCACCGGGCGTCTGGGCACCGACCGGGCCGCAGCCATCGACATCGCCGCGGCGTGTGCTGGGTTCTGCTATGGCATCGGGATGGCGGACAGCATCATCCGTTCCGGAGCAGCCCGCTACATCCTGATCGTGGGCGTGGAGAAGCTCACCGACTGGACCGACCCGACAGACCGAAGCACCGCGTTCATCTTCGCGGACGGTGCCGGTGCCGTGGTCCTCGGACCCTCGGAATCCCCCGCCATCGGCCCCGTGGTGTGGGGGGCTGACGGTGAGCAGTCAGATGCCATCGCGATGTCGACCTCGCTCGTCGATCACCATCGTGACCCCGAGGTGCCCTTCCCCACCATCGTCATGCAGGGACAGCGGGTCTTCCGGTGGGCCGTCGGTGAGATGGCGCGCACCGCCCAGCAGGCGCTTGATGCTGCAGGCATCACCGCCGCCGATCTCGATGCGTTCATCCCCCACCAGGCCAATATGCGCATCACCGATGCCATTGTGCGGACGATCGGACTGCCCGCCCATGTGCCGGTGGCGCGCGATATCGAGACCACGGGCAACACGTCGGCGGCCTCGATCCCGATCGCTATGGACCGGATGCTCAGCTCCGGTGCAATCCGCAGCGGTGGGCTCGCCCTCATCATCGGGTTCGGCGCCGGCCTGACCTACGCGGCGCAGGTCGTCAGGCTCCCGTGATCGGCGTACGACACAATCCTCCCCAAGGCTCGACTCCGAGCGTCAATCGAAAGGAAGCAGCATGAGCACCGAAGACATCCGCCAGGGACTCGCCGAGATCGTCAACGAGATCGCCGGAGTGCCCGTTGACGACGTGCAGCTCGACAAGAGCTTCGTCGATGACCTCGACGTCGACTCCCTGTCGATGGTGGAGGTCGTCATGCTGGTCGAGGAGCGCTGGAACGTGAAGATCTCCGACGACGCCCTCACGAAGCACAAGACCGTCGGTGACGCGGTCAGCTACATCGAGAACAACCTCTGACCAAGCC
>CAZLHZ010000197.1:0-4642 GCA_964559285.1 uncultured Actinomycetes bacterium
CCAGGGCCGGAAGGCAGCAAGGGTAAGCAGGCTCTGTCGGGTGCGCGGGGGGTCCCTGTCTGCCAGGTGCCACGCGTGCGGGCTTGACGTCACCTGCGCCACCCGCCGACGTCGGATCGGGCGGCTAGGGTGACGACGTGTCGCTCGCGCTCTATCGCACCTACCGGCCCGGCCGCCTCTCCGAGGTGGTCGGCCAGGAGCATGTGACCGAGCCTCTGGGTCGGGCCCTGTCGAACGATCGGGTCCACCACGCCTACCTCTTCTCCGGCCCTCGCGGCTGCGGCAAGACCTCGACCGCGCGCATCCTCGCCCGCTCACTCAACTGTGAGCGCGGACCGACACCCGATCCGTGCGGTGAGTGCGAGTCCTGCATCGGTCTGGCCCCCAATGGTCCCGGAACGATCGATGTCATCGAGCTCGATGCGGCCAGCCACGGCGGTGTGGATGACACCCGCGACCTGCGCGAGCGCGCAATGTTCGCGCCCGCCGTCTCGCGCTACAAGATCTACATCATCGACGAGGCGCACATGGTCTCCACGCAGGGCTTCAATGCCCTGCTCAAGCTCGTCGAGGAGCCCCCGCCGCACGTGCGTTTCATCTTCGCGACAACCGAGGCTGACAAGGTGCTGGCCACCATTCGCTCTCGGACGCACAACTACTCATTTCGTCTCGTGTCCGCGCGCGTCCTCCAGCAGCATCTCGCCGGTGTCTGTGAGGCCGAGGGGTACGCCGCAGAGCCGGCCGCCCTCGCCCTCGTGGCCCGTGCCGGGGCTGGGAGTGTGCGTGACTCCCTGTCGATCCTCGGCCAGCTCATTGCCGGCTCCGGTCCGGAGGGGCTCACCTACGCCGATGCTGTCGAGCAGCTGGGCGTCACCGACACCGCGCTCATCGATCAGGCGGTCGATGCCCTCGCGGCCGCCGACGGTGCGGCCCTCTTCGGGGTGGTCGACCGAGTTGTCGACGCCGGCCATGACCCACGCCGATTCGTCACCGACCTGCTGGAGCGGTTGCGTGACCTCATCGTCCTGGCCAGCGTGCCCGGGGCGGCGGAGTCGGGTCTGGTGAGCGCACCGGATGCCCAGCTCGAGGCCATGGTCGCCCAGTCGGGGAGGCTGGGCCTCACCGAGCTCTCCCGGGCCGCCGACCTCGTGAGTGCCGGTCTCAGCGAGCTCAAGGGGGCGACGGCGCCGCGGCTGCAGCTGGAACTGCTGGCCGCGCGCCTGCTCATCCCGGCCGCCGATGACGGCAGCCGCGGACTCGGGGCGCGACTGGATCGCGTCGAACGATGGCTCGGCTCGCTGGCCGCTGGCCAATCGGCAGCAGCCCCCGCTGCTGCCACCGCCCCAGCGGCCGCCCCTGCCGCAGTTGCGGGGCCGTCGCCGGTGAGTCCATCGACCACAGGTGCGGTCGGCACCGGCGTACCCGCACGGGAATCTGCTCCGCCGGCGCCTGCGGCTCCCGAGTCGAGTCCGACGTCGGGCCCGGCCGCTGCACCTGTCGCTCCCGCTGCCCCGACCACGCCCTCCGGCGGGGTCGATCAGGCGCAGATTCGCAGTATGTGGCCGGCTGTGCTCGAGGCGATGAAGGCACCCTCGCGGGTGGCGTGGATGATCTTCGCCGAGTCCATCCCGATGTCCTACGACGGTGAACTGCTGGTCGTCGGGCTGTCCAATCCGGGCGCTGTCGCCAACGTGCAGAAGAGCGGTCACGATGAGCGGCTGCGGCAGGCGGTCATCGATGTGCTGCGGATCGATCCGCGCATCGACGTCATCCTTGATCCGGCCGCGACCTCGGCAGCACCGAAGCCGGCTGCGCGCGCTGCCGAGCCGAGTCCGCGCGACGCGGCCGAGTCCGCTGAGCCCACGCGACCGGCACGCGCCACCACCTCGCGTCGAGTAGCGGCCACGACGAAGGCGGCCGGTCCCGCTGCAACCGCCGATGCGGCAGCGGTGCCGGCTCCGGTGGAGCCCGATGTGCCGCGGCCCGATGATCCCGATCTGGAGACCGATGGGCGCAGCGGCATCGATCTGGCGATCTCTGAGCTCGGGGCCACGCACATCGGCGACATCGAGAACGCCTGATGTACGAAGGCATCGTCCAGGACCTCATTGACGAGCTCGGTCGACTTCCGGGAATCGGACCCAAGAGCGCTCAGCGGATCGCGTTCCACCTGCTCCAAGCCGATGCAGATGAGGTACGCCGACTCGCGGAGACCCTGCTCACGGTCAAGGAGCGGGTGCGGTTCTGCACCGTGTGCGGCAACGTTGCTGAGGACGAGCAGTGCCGGGTCTGCCGCGATCCGCGTCGCGATCTCACCGTCATCTGCGTCGTCGAGGAACCCAAGGATGTCGTCGCCATCGAGCGCACCCGGGAGTTCCGCGGCCGCTATCACGTGCTCGGCGGTGCGATCAGTCCCATCGATGGGGTGGGTCCGGATGACCTGCGGATCCGGGAGCTCATGACCCGTCTCGCGGACGGCACGGTGACCGAGGTGATCCTCGCGACCGACCCGAACCTTGAGGGTGAAGCCACGGCTACCTACCTCGCGCGACTGCTGCTCCCCATGGGGATGACCGTGTCGCGACTGGCCAGCGGACTGCCCGTCGGGGGAGATCTCGAATATGCCGATGAGGTCACCCTTGGTCGAGCCTTCGAAGGTCGGCGTCGCTTCGGCTCGTAGGTGGTGAAGCCGACCCGGTTCGCTGCGTGCGGTGCGCGGGACGGACCGCTGCGAGGCGCCAACGGATGCCGGGCCATTACACTGGCCTTTCCGCCGTGATCGTTGCCCTGACCGCAGGGCGACCGGCGCACGCTCATGGGGTACGGCCGTGGCACTCGTGGTCCAAAAGTACGGCGGCTCAAGCGTCGCCGACGCGCAGAAGATCAAGGTCGTCGCGCAGCGGATCGTGGACACCAAGCGCGCCGGACATGACGTCGTCGTCATCGTGTCGGCCATGGGGGACACCACGGATGAACTGCTCGATCTGGCCGAGCAGGTGTCGCCCACTCCGCCAGGGCGTGAACTCGACATGCTGCTCACCGCGGGCGAGCGGATCTCAATGGCGCTGGTCGCGATGGCAATCAACGACCTCGGCGCCGAGGCCCGCTCCTACACCGGCTCCCAGGCTGGCCTCATCACGGACTCCAAGCACGGTGCGGCACGCATCATCGACGTGACCCCGGGACGGATCAGTGCCGCCATCGCCGAGGGTGCCATCCCGATCGTGGCGGGATTCCAGGGCGTCGCCCAAGACACCAAGGACATCACAACTCTCGGGCGCGGTGGGTCCGACACGACCGCGGTTGCGCTGGCCGCCGCACTCGGGGCGAGCGTGTGCGAGATCTACACCGATGTCGACGGCGTCTTCAGCGCCGACCCGCGCGTGGTGCCGAAGGCACGCCAGATGCCGTACCTCACCTACGAGGAGATGCTCGAGCTGGCCGCCGTTGGCGCGAAGGTCTTGCATCTGCGGTGCGTGGAGTACGCCCGCAGGTTCAACGTCCCGATTCACGTTCGCTCCACGTTCTCTCAGCGCGAGGGCACGTGGGTCCTGTCCGAGTCCGCGATCGCCGAGGCGATCGCCCAGTCCGCACGTCAGGGGAAGACAGTGGAACAGCCGATCATCTCCGGGGTCGCCGCCGACCTCAATGACGCGAAGATCACCGTGCTCGGAGTTCCTGAC
The DNA here is from genome assembly GCA_964559285.1 of uncultured Actinomycetes bacterium. Lineage (GTDB taxonomy): Bacteria > Actinomycetota > Actinomycetes > S36-B12 > S36-B12 > CAZLHZ01. The sequence continues at coordinate 3,684 of CAZLHZ010000197.1, forward strand.
AAGCCAGGTGAGGCAGCGGCCATCTTCCGCGCGCTTGCCGAGGCGGGGATCAACGTGGACATGATCGTCCAGAACGTCTCCGCCGCCGCGACGGGTCGCACCGATGTCACGTTCACCTGTCCCAAGGGGGTGGCGCAGAAGGCCATCAGCGCCCTCGAGTCGGTCAAGGGTGCGATCGGGTTCGAGGGCCTGCTCCTCGACGAGCAGATCGCCAAGGTGTCTCTCGTCGGTGCCGGCATGCGGTCTCACCCGGGGGTCTCGGCCACCTTCTTCACGGCGCTGGCAGAAGCTGGAATCAATGTCGAGATGATCTCGACCTCAGAGATCCGCATCTCCATCGTGACTCGCACCGAGGGTGCGAAGACGGCCGTGGCCGCCCTGCACACGGCCTTTGGGCTCGATGCGGATACCGAGGCTGTTGTCTACTCCGGGACGGGACGCTGAGATGGCGCGTGAGTTGAGTATCGCCGTTGTCGGAGCCACCGGCCAGGTTGGTGGCGTCATGCGGAGCCTGCTCGCGGAGCGGGCATTTCCGGTCAGCCGGATGCGTTTCTTCGCATCCGCGCGTTCGGCCGGGTCGACCCTCACGTGGGGTGAGCGCGAGGTTGTCGTTGAGGATGCAGCGACCGCTGATCTGTCCGGAATTGACATTGCGCTGTTCTCCGCCGGTGGTGCGACGTCGAAGGTGCAGGCGCCGCGGTTCGCGGAGGCAGGTGCGATCGTGGTGGACAACTCGTCCGCGTGGCGCATGGATCCCGACGTACCCCTCGTCGTCAGCGAGGTGAATCCCGGCGACCTTGACCACATCCGCAAGGGAATCGTCGCCAACCCGAACTGCACCACCATGGCCGCGATGCCGGTGCTCATGCCGCTGCACCGTGCGGCCGGTCTGCGCCGACTCGTTGTGAGCAGCTATCAGGCCGTGTCCGGCAGCGGACTTGCCGGCGTTGAGGAGCTGC
>CAZLHZ010000198.1:0-1543 GCA_964559285.1 uncultured Actinomycetes bacterium
TTGTTCATATATATATTCTCAATTAAATTTAATATATAAATAAATATCTTAATTACCAAATATTACATGAAAAAAGTACCTGGGTTAGCAGGTACCTTTTCTATTTCTTTCTTTGTGATTTTATTTTCTTGGCAGCTTCTTCTTGTTGCTTGTTCTGGTCCTTATGAATCTTATCAATCTTCTTGATATAAAAAGTGCGCAGCCAAACTGGCATATCGTAAACATCGCTCCAAGTAAATCCACCTTTACCCCAATATATTAAATCAAATATCTGTCCATGCAGGATGGGCCGGTAACTAGGCCCTAGGCCAAAAAAAGTCTACACTAATTGGGAGCTCCATAGTAAATGGTTCCCCAGAAGTTTCATCCGTTAGATTCAATGTTAAATCTACATCTGGCTGTACGGCTTTCATATATTTTCTCAATGCCCTAGCATCAATGGCTAAAAACTCATTTTTAACAAAACTGCGAACAAATTGTCTGTCTTCGTTGCCATCTACTGATATTATTGTATGTATCAATCTAGTAGTTAACTGATGGTCTTCTGAACCACCGTATTTCGCCAACTTCTTTAATCCTACAAGCTCTTCATCTATTTTAACATTGTCTTTGTGTGTAAGCAGTTTAAATTCTACAATGCGCTTGCTGGCTGGTAATTCAAATCGGAATCGGTTAACTCCTGGAGTAATCAATGCTTCATCAAAAGGTTTGTTTTCAAATTGTGTTAGATCCACTAATTCTTTTTGTTTATCGCCGGAAGGATTGGTTATTTCTATCTCATATTCTTTACCGTAACCAAGTACCCTAGCTGCTATCATCACAGCGTTCTTGTCTCCCATTAATAAGTCATTGTAGTTAACTGATCTACCCTCACCATTACCCACAATAAGCGACTGAAATAGTTTGTCAAGTACAACCCCTTGTTTAATGTAAGATTGTGTGGTTAAAATATCTTCTTCACGGGCTGTCATGTACTTCAATTCCAATTTACCAGAGCTCAATGGATTTGATGAATCATACAGCAAACCTTTGCTTGGCAAATCAATTATTTCTGTAGGAAATTTGTAGGTTGTTTGTTGCTGTGATTGAGCTTGTTTGGATTGCTCAAATTTTTCAATGGCTAATTGTTTTAATTCAGCGTCACTCATTTGTGCTTGCTGACGAGGATAATCATCATTTACTGTAGGCATATAACTTCTTTCTTTTTTTTCTAAATATATAAATAAATATACAATTGACCAAATATTACATGAAAAAAGTCCCGGGGGGTTACCGAGACTCTAATTCATTGTAAAATTTTAAAGTGATTATCCTACATACCATTTACCATCAATATAGTCAATGGATACATCCTGATCTTCATAGTTATCATCAAATATTGCAATACCAGAACCACTTGAACTAAATTCCATACCAGCAGCTGCTGCAGCAAATTTAAATTCTTCTTTTGTAGGTTTTGTTTTTTTCAACAATCTATTCAAATCATTATGATTATAAGGTTTACTAATCAAAGTCTTAATTGCATTCATTAAAACTTTACCGT
>CAZLHZ010000198.1:1553-4624 GCA_964559285.1 uncultured Actinomycetes bacterium
TTAAGCTCAGCTTGTTTACGCTCACGCTCAATTCGTCTATCTATATCAGCCCAAGATTCCTCTTTCAATATTTTGGTAATCTCTTCTCTGATTAGTGTTCTAAATTCTGACATCTTCATTGTTTATAGTCCTTAGTATTAATTAATCTAAAGTTGCAACATAGGCAGCTGCATCTTCGTTCACCGCTTTTTTATTAGTAATAATCAATGTCTAAATCATTTAATGCAAAACCTAATTTTTTACTATATTCTTTAGCTGCAGCTTCGTTTTCGGATCGAGTGCTAGGTCCTGCATACTCATCTGCCCATAGTTTAAAATTTGCATAATCTTTTACGATTTCAAAATATTTTCTGCCTTTTAATTTAATGATTTTAGCTTTAATTTGCTTCATGTTTTCTTCTGCATCCCAATATTCTGATCCATATCCCTGATCAAGACTATAATTATCAGATGCATAATCTCTTATCATTGTTAACAATTCATCATTGCCTTCAGTTAATACTTTTTTTATTTCTTCTCTTATAAGAGTTCTAAATTCTGACATTTTCATTGTTTATAGTCCTTAATATTAAAAATATGTTTGTTCGAAATACAATACTTCAAAATTATTGCCTACATTTACTAGGTTAGCTGCATTCAATAAATCTGAATATTCAATTACTGATTGTGTTTGTCCTTTACGGTATTCAGTTAGAAAATCAAAAGTATTTAAATCTGTAGCAAACAATTCTGCTGAATTTTTAGTATATGCTTCGAATAGTGCATATTCAATAGCATAAGCTTTATTAACTATATCAATTAAATTGCTAAATGCGATAGTTGGTTTAATGGATGGAAGTGTAGGGTATACATTCCAATCCACTAAATACTTTTGGATGCCTTCTGCATGCTCTAATTCTGCAGCTGCCTCTTCTTTAAAGAATGCTGCTGCTTTTAAATAACCTTCACCTGCACACCAGTTGTGGGCATTGCGATAAAAGTAATGAGCTGCATATTCATCTCTCAATCTATCAGTCAATCTAGCAACAGAAGTTTCAGCTAATGTTTTAGGTTGCTTGATGCTTGTTTGTGATGCTGTCTGTATCATTATTTACTGCTTGTTAGAATTGTAAAATTGCGTAGTCGTATTTAATGGTAAGCTCAATGTTCACAGCATCTTCAGTGCTCCAATCCATATCACCAAATGTAGCTGAACTGATGAATGCACCTTTGATGGTCCACTCTTCAACTTTATCACCTACCGGACCTAGGGAATTCAAAGTAATATCTTTTTTATAGAAATCACTGTATCCATCTCTACCAGTAACTGACTCATGGTGCAAACGAACCCATTCCATTACTGCTTGAGCTCCAGATGGTACAATTGGATCATACAATGTAATGGTGATGTCTTGCCAACGACTTTTACCTTTTAATTTTCTTTCAATGTTAATATGATCCAATACCAATTCGCCTTGGTCTAAACTTGGACGACTTGCTGCTTTGATTATATAGGAAGGAATACCTTCAACATACATAATGAACCTATTGGCTACTTTGGGTTCAAATGCAGTGAACATTATTTCGTTAGGGCTTAATAATTCTGCCATTTAGTTTTTCTCCAATTATATTTGTGTTATGTTTAATTTTCTATTTATATATAAATATAACATAATGAAAAAAACCAGATAATTTCTTATCTGGCTTTAATCATAAATTAGTACTAATTATTCTGGAAAGTTAGCACCGGTTGGCATAATGTTGAAGTCAACTACAATAAACTCTGCAGTTTTGGATGGTTGCAAATAAATTGCTCCTACCATTTGATTTCTATCAATTACATCTGCAGTGTTGTTGCTTTCATCCATTATTACACGGAATGCATACAAACCTTGTCTTTGTTGAACATTTTCAAAATAAGGATTAACTATACCTAGGAATCTGTTTCTTGTTACAGTGGTGTTCTGTTCAAATACTAAATATTTAGTAGCTGATGCAACAAATTTCTTGGCGTTAATCAACAATCTTCTAACATTGATTCTATCCAATGCAGAAGCTTTCTTTTGTAATGTTTTTTGTCCCCATGCGGCAACTCCTGTATTTGGGAATGTTGCTAATGGGTTAATGCTACCATCATACAATGAATCTCTATCAGATCTGGTTAATTTTCTTTCAGCTTGGATAGCTAAATCTAAACCACCTCTGTTTAAACCAGCTGGTGCAAACCATTCAGCTCCAACCAAGTCGTTGAATGAATATACTCCGCCCATCATTGTGGATGCAGGTACCCATACATTTTGTCCGGTATTAGTGTCTCTGGTTTGGATCCATGGATAATACATACCTGCATAGTTGGTATCATATGAAGCTGCTTGTTGTACAGCAGTGGTTGGTGCATCACCATACATAGTTGGATCTACAATCACAAAACAATCACCTCGGTCTTCACACATTTGAATTGCTTTAGTAACCAAAGGACTATGTCCATTGTTAACAACACCTGGCATCAACAATAAATTAATATCATATTCATCTTGGTTGCTCAACAAATTGATAGCATCTACATATGCGTTGTATCCTTTGTTTAAAGCACCAGTGCCACTTAAAACATATCCTTGTGAGTTAGTAGCTGAAATGTTTTCGTTGAAAAGTTGTGGATGATCTACAGTACCATCACTACCTCCTGCAAATGTTCCTGATACTGCTGCTGGCAATGAAGCTGTATATGCCGGTACAAAGTTTCCGTTGGAATCTAAATAGTTATAAGTTGTTTTTAATACTTCAACTCTTACATATTTAGATTGATTTGGATATGAACCTGAAAGTTGTAGATATGGTAATCCAGCTGCATCATATCTTACGGTCTGAACTTGATCTCCGAGTACATTGGCAATATATTGTGTTGAATTTGGATCTAATGATAAGTTATTCCATTGTTCTAAATAAGTTTTTCTTTTAGTAGTATCATCACCTCTGCGGATACTTAAGTTGAAAGTACCTTTAGCGTTATTAACATTGGAAATTTCCCAACGAAGATTGTTAACTGATCCTGATACCAATGAACCTGAAACTTCATCTGCAGCACTTCCTGA
>CAZLHZ010000199.1:0-4605 GCA_964559285.1 uncultured Actinomycetes bacterium
CCCCGGCAGCGGCGTCGAGCAGCTGCGTGAGGCCCTGCATTCGGCGTACGCCGGACAGCGGTTCGTCCACGTCCTGCCCGAGGGACAGTGGCCGGCGACTGCCCACACGGCGGGTGGCAACGCGGTGCACCTGCAGGTAGCCGCGGATCAGCACTCGGGGCGCGCCATCGTCATCGCCGCCCTCGACAACCTGGTCAAGGGTGCGGCCGGTCAGGCCGTCCAGAACGCCAACCTCATGCTCGGACTGCCGGAGGATTCGGGCCTCACCTCCGCAGGAGTCGCCCCGTGACCACCACCTATCCCGCCGGTTTTCGGGCGGCCGGTGTCGCCGCCGGCATCAAGAAGTCCGGCAACCATGACGTGGCCGTCGTCATCAACGATGGTCCGATCACGGCGGCCGCCGGAGTCTTCACGAGCAATCGCATCAAGGCCGCACCCGTGCTGTGGAGTCAGCAGGTGCTCACCGACGGCGACCTGCGCGCGGTCGTGCTCAACTCCGGTGGTGCCAACGCGTGCACCGGTCCCGACGGGTTCGCCGACACGCATCACACCGCGGAGTTCGCGGCGGATCTCATCGGCTGCGGTGCCGGTCAGGTCGCTGTCTGCTCGACCGGGCTCATCGGTGAGCGCCTCCCGATGGACTATCTCCTGCCGGGGGTGCAGGTCGCGATCACCGCAGCGGCTGTCGATGGCGGCTCAGCAGCGGCCCGCGCGATCATGACGACCGACTCGGTGCCCAAGACGGCGAGTTCGGATGGTGATGGATTCCGGGTTGGCGGAATGGCCAAGGGTGCCGGCATGCTCGCCCCCGGCTTGGCCACGATGCTCGTCGTCATCACCACCGATGCGATCGCGACTCCGCAGGCCCTCGACACCGCCCTGCGAGCCGCCACCCGCACGACCTTCGACCGCATCGACTCCGACGGCTGCATGTCGACGAATGACACGGTCATCGTCATGGCCAGTGGTGCCTCAGGTGTCACTCCGAGCATGTTCCGACTCACGAGCGCGATCGCCGACGTGTGCGCGAGCCTGGCCCGTCAGCTCATTGCTGACGCCGAAGGTGCGACGAAGGACATCGAGATCGAGGTGCGCAACGCCGCGACCGAGGACGATGCCGTGGCCGTGGGCCGCTCCATCGCACGCAGCAACCTGCTCAAGTGCGCCATCCACGGAGAGGATCCCAACTGGGGCCGCATCCTCGCGGCTCTCGGAACCACTGACGCCGCCTATGACCCGCTCGCCATTGACGTGGCCATCAATGGCGTCTGGGTGTGTCGCAACTCCGCACCCGGTGAGGACCGCACTGCTGTCTCGATGGCCGAGCGTGTCGTGCGCATCACTGTCGACCTCAAGGCGGGTCGGGAGACCGCGACGGTGTGGACCAATGACCTCACCGCGATGTATGTCCACGAGAACTCCGCCTACGCGACCTGATCGGCGATCACCATGACCACTGCATCGACCACTGCATCCGGCGGCGCGGCCGAATCTGTCGACGCTGCCACGAAGGCCGCGATCCTTGCCGAGGCCCTGCCCTGGCTCGAGCGGTTCCGCGGCGCCACCATCGTCATCAAGTACGGCGGAAACGCGATGACCGAGGACGCGCTCAAGCGGGCATTCGCGGAGGACATCGTCTTCCTGCGTCTGGCAGGGCTGCGTCCGGTCGTCGTCCACGGTGGCGGCCCGTCCATCAATGCGATGCTCACCCGACTCGGAGTCACCAGCGAGTTCAAGGGAGGGCTGCGCGTCACGACCCCGGAGGTCCTCGACGTCGTGCGCATGGTGCTCACCGGCCAAGTGCAGCGCGAGCTCGTCGGGCTCATCAACGAGCACGCACCCCTGGCCATCGGCATGTCGGGTGAGGATGCCCGCACGTTCATCGCGGAGCGCCGCGGACTGGAGGTCGACGGCGAGCATGTCGACCTCGGCCTCGTGGGTGATGTGGTGGACGTGCGTCCCGACTTCGTGACCGACTTGCTGGATGAGGGCCGGATCCCCGTCGTCTCCACGATCGCGGTCGGTGAGGACGGCACGGTCTACAACGTCAACGCCGACACCGCCGCAGCAGCTCTCGCGATCGCCCTGGGAGCACACAAGCTCGTCGTCCTCACCGACGTCGCCGGACTTATCGCCGACTGGCCGCGCGGCACCGAGGTCATCCGCACGATCACCGCGAGTGAGCTCGCCACCATGCTGCCGACCTTGGAGAGCGGGATGGTGCCCAAGATGGAGGCATGCCTGCGCGCGGTGCGCGGGGGAGTGCCTCGCGCCACCGTCATCGACGGACGCCTGCCCCACGGCATGCTGCTGGAGATCTTCACCAGCGAGGGCATCGGCACGATGGTCCTGCCCGACGGAGTCTCGGCATGAGCACCGAGACGGGCACAATCGACACAACGAACAGCCCCACCTCCACTCCCTCCAACGAGTCGCTGCGCACCCGCTGGCAGTCCGCGCTCATAGACAACTACGGCACGCCGTCTATCGCGCTCGTTCGTGGACGCGGCACCCGGGTCTGGGATGCCGAGGGCCGCGAATACCTCGATCTGCTTGCCGGCATCGCCGTCAACTCCCTGGGTCACGCACACCCGGCGATCATCGAGGCACTCACCCGTCAGGCCGCCACCATCGGCCACACGAGCAATCTTGCGATCACCGAGCCCGCGGTGGCACTGGCTGAGCGCCTCCAGTCACTCGTCGATCCGGATCACATGCGCAGAGTCCGCACCTTCTTCTGCAACTCCGGTGCCGAGGCCAACGAGGCCGCGTTCAAACTGAGCCGTCTCACCGGTCGCACCCGCATCGTCGCCGCTGACATGAGCTTCCACGGCCGCACCCTCGGCTCCCTTGCGCTCACCGGTCAACCTGCGAAGCAGGATCCCTTCCGGCCCCTACCCGGTGATGTCGTCTTCGTGCCGTACGCCGATGCCGAGGCCCTCGCAACAGCCGTCGATGACCGCACCGCGGCCGTCATTCTCGAACCGGTGCAGGGTGAGGGCGGGGTCATCGCACCGCCCCCGGGCTATCTCGCGGCGGCGCGTGCTGCCTGCGATCGCGTCGGTGCACTGCTCATCCTCGACGAGGTGCAGACAGGTGTGGGTCGAACCGGCACCTGGTTCGCCTACCAAGCCGAGGGCATCGAGCCCGATGTCATCACTCTGGCGAAGGGATTGGCCGGGGGTATGCCGATCGGTGCGGTGGTGGCATTCGGCCGCGCAGCCGGACTCTTCACCCCCGGCTCGCACGGCTCGACATTCGGCGGCAACCCGCTGTCGTGCGCGGCCGCGCTCGCGGTGATTGACACGATCGAGCGTGAGGGACTGCTCTCCCGCGTGCCGATGGTGAGTGACCGGATTGTCTCGTTCGTGCAGCAGTTGCGGCATCCGCTCATCGATCACGTGCGTGGCCGCGGTCTGCTGCTCGCCCTTGCGCTCACGGATGCGCGGGCGAAGGCGGTCGAGTCATCGGCGTACGCCCACGGTCTCATCGTCAACGCTGTGTCGGCCAACGCGATCCGGCTCGCCCCGCCCTTGATCATCTCCGACGCTGACCTCGACTTGTTCGAGGAGAAGCTGCCGCGCATCCTCGATGAGGCGGGTCGATGACCGCACCGCGATCGATGGCGGCGCGTCGTCAACGCATCGTCGATGTGCTGTCAACGCAGACCGTGCGATCACAGGAGGACCTGCGCCGCATCCTTGCTACCGATGGCTTCGAGGTGACCCAGTCCACGCTGTCCCGTGATCTTGACGAGCTCGGTGCGATCAAGGTCGCGACGGCCGATGGTGTGGCGTACGCCGTTGCCACCGGTCCCGCATCCGATGCCCCACCTCGACTTGGGCGCGTGCTCGCCGATCTTCTCGTGTCAGCGGAGGCCTCCGGCACGATGGCGGTCCTGCGCACCCCTCCCGGGGCGGCGCACTATCTTGCCTCGGCCATCGACCGCGCCGCGCTGCCGGAGATCCTCGGTACGGTCGCCGGGGATGACACAGTGTTCGTCGTGGCGCGCGGGACCGACGGTGGTGGCGAGGTTGCGGCTCTCCTGCTGCGGCTCGCGACCGGGCAGGGGTCGACATGATCGATGCGATCGATATGGCCAGCAGTGGCGAAGGAGGACGATGGTGGACAACGTGAGCGGTCAGGGCCCCACGCGACTGTGGGGTGGTCGGTTCGCCGGTGGTCCCGCGGATGCGATGGCGGCCCTGTCGATGTCGGTCCATTTCGACTTCAGGCTCGCCCCCTTCGACCTCGCCCAGACCCGCGCCCATGCGCGTGTGCTGGCGCGGGCCGGGCTGCTCGATGATGCGGAGCTTGCGGCCGTGCTCGCCGCCATCGACGCCCTCACTGCGGACGTCGCCTCCGGGGCGTTCGTGCCTTCCGCCGATGACGAGGATGTCCACACCGCGATCGAGCGTGGGCTCATCGACCGCCTCGGTGTCCTCGGCGGCAAACTGCGTGCCGGGCGCAGCCGCAACGACCAGGTGGCCACGGACTTCCGGCTCTATCTGCGCGATCGTGCCCGTGCCATCGCGTTGGAGGTCGTGGCCCTGCAGCGGGCACTCATCACGCAGGCTACCGAGCACGTCGACGTCGCCGCTCCTG
>CAZLHZ010000200.1:0-4569 GCA_964559285.1 uncultured Actinomycetes bacterium
ACCATCGTCTTCGCCAACTCGCGACGCCTAGCGGAGCGCCTCACGAGCAACCTCAACGATCTGTGGGCGCAGGAGCCGCATGAGGACGGTGCCTCACCGGTGATCGCGCGAGCTCATCACGGCTCAGTCAGCCGGGAGCAGCGTGCCCTCATCGAGGACGATCTCAAAGCCGGTCGGCTGCCCGCCGTCGTCGCCACCTCGACCCTCGAACTCGGCATCGACATGGGCGCGGTTGATCTTGTCGTCCAGGTGGAGTCACCGCCGAGTGTCGCCAGCGGCCTGCAGCGGGTGGGGAGAGCGGGTCACCATGTCGGGGCGATCAGTCGCGGCATCCTGATGCCGAAGTACCGCGGTGACCTGCTCACGTGCACCGTGGTGCTGGAGCGGATGCAGCAGCGTGCCCTCGAGCCGATCCACGTGCTTGCCAATCCGCTCGATGTCCTCGCACAGCAGATCGTGGCGATGGTCGCGATGGACGACTGGAGTGTGGGCGACCTCGCGGAGGTGGTCCGGCGCAGTGCCCCCTTCGCCCACCTGCCCGACTCGGCGCTGACTGCTGTCCTTGACATGCTGGCGGGCCGCTATCCCAGCGAGGACTTCGCGGAGCTGAGGCCGCGTCTGGTGTGGGATCGCGCATCCGGTCAGGTTTGCGCGCGGCCCGGCGCGCAGCGCCTCGCCGTCACCAGCGGTGGCACCATCCCCGATCGCGGCCTCTTTGCGGTGTACCTCGTCACCGGTGGTCGCGTGGGTGAGCTCGATGAGGAGATGGTCTACGAATCCCGTGTCGGCGATGTCTTCGCTCTGGGTGCCTCGTCCTGGCGCATCGAGCAGATCACGCACGATCGTGTCATCGTCAGCCCCGCACCGGGTCACATCGGCGTGATGCCCTTCTGGCACGGCGACTCCATCGGCCGCGAGGTGGAGCTCGGGCGTGCAGTGGGTGCGTTCATCCGAGGGATTGGCGGCATGGAGCGCAGCCAGGCGCGCACTGAGTTGACCGCGCGCGGTCTCGACGAGTGGGCGATCGACAACCTCATCGCCTATCTCGATGAGCAGCGACTGGCCACCGGTCACCTCCCGGACGATCGCACGATCGTTGTCGAGCGATTCCGAGATGAGCTAGGGGACTGGCGTGTCGTGATCCACTCGCCGCTTGGTGCGCGCGTGCATGCCCCGTGGGCGATGGCGATTGCAGCACGGCTGCGTGCCGACCATGCGGTGGAGACCCAGGTCATGCATGCCGATGACGGCATCGTGCTGCGCCTGCCCGACACGATTGACGCTGCCGCGGCCAAGTCCGTGGCCGACCTCGCGTTCGTCGACCCCGAGGAGGTCGACACCATCGTCACCGCGGAGGTCGGCGGGACCGCCCTCTTCGCCTCACGCTTCCGCGAATGCGCTGCCCGATCCCTGCTCCTGCCGCGACGCACCCCCGGTCGCCGCACACCCCTGTGGCAGCAGCGGCAGCGCTCGGCACACCTGCTCGATGTCGCCTCCCGCTACCCGGACTTCCCCGTGATCCTGGAAACGGTGCGCGAATGCCTGCGGGACGTCTTCGATGTGCCCGCATTGAAGGAGACTCTCGAGGCGATTCACAGCGGGGCGATCCGAGTCATCGACGTGGAGACGCCGCGCCCGTCTCCCTTCGCCGAGTCACTTCTCTTCGGGTACGTCGCCTCCTTCCTCTATGAGGGCGATGCCCCCCTGGCCGAGCGGCGTGCCGCAGCCCTCGCGCTGGATCCCCGACTGCTGGCCGATCTTCTCGGTCAGGGCGAACTTGCGGATCTGCTCGACCCGGCGGCGATCGAGGAGATCAGCCGACGGGTGGCTCGCCTCGAGTCGGTGCGCGATGCGGAAGACCTCGCGGACCTGCTGCGCACCCACGGTCCGCTGTCGAACGTCGACCTGATCGAGCGACAGGTGGACCCGGCTTGGATCACAGAGCTCGTTGAGAGGCGACGAGTGATCGAGGTGCGCGTTGCCGGTGAGCCCGCATGGTCGGCGATCGAGGATGCCGGTCGGCTGCGTGATGCGCTCGGAGTGGCACTGCCCGTCGGCATTCCCGAGGTCTTTCTCGAGCTGGTGCCCGGTGCCGTGCGTGATCTCATCGCGCGCCACGCCCGCACCCACGGTCCCTTCACGATGGAGGAGGTCGCGCAGCGCTTCGGGCTGGGCACTGCCGTCGTCATCCCGGTGCTGGAGGACCTCGCCCGCAGCGGCGGGCTGGTGAACGGCCACCTCGTGCGCGATGCCGGTCATCAGTGGTGTGATGCCGACGTCATGCGGCGCATCCGACGCCGTTCCATGATTGCGCTGCGCGCGGATGTGGAGCCGGTGCCGGCCGAGACACTCGGGCGCTTCCTCCCGCAGTGGCAGGGAATCACCGTCCCTGCATCGGTGCGCACGCCCACCGGTCCTGCGCTCCACGACCTGCTGCTGTCGACGGTCGAGCAGCTCGCGGCATGCCCGCTGCCCTGGTCGCAGCTGGAGACCCTCGTGCTGCCAGCCCGGGTGCCCGGCTATCAGCCCGGGCAGATCGATGCCCTCATGAGCGCCGGTGAGGTGGCGTGGTGGGGATGCGGCTCACTGCCCGGCGGTGACGGCTGGATCGCCCTCGCCCCGATCGATCTGGTCGACTCGCTCGCCCCGGAGCGCACGGTCGAACCCGACGCGATGAGTGAGATCGAGCAGCGGGTAGTGGCGGCACTGGCCGACGGCGGTGCCTGGTTCTTCCGCGCCCTGTCGGATCGCGTCGGTGCGGAGGGTGTCGTCGATGACGACACCCTCGTGCGCACCCTGCACGACCTTGCGTGGCGAGGGATCCTCACCAACGACACTCTCGCACCGCTGCGCGTGGGGATCAGCCCACGCGCAGCGGCGCCGAGGCGTGGTCGACCGACGGGTCGACCACGCCTCCCCTCGCGGCAGGGACCTCCCAGTGGCGCTGGTCGGTGGTCGCTCCTGCGACCGCGCATCCCTGCTGCCGATGCGACGACGCGCGCGCTGGTGTCCGCGGAGTTGCTTCTCGCACGCTGCGGGATCGTCACGCGAGACAGTGTCGGCACAGGCTGGGGTGCGGCGTACCGAACCCTGTCCGCGATGGAGGAGGCCGGTCGGTGCCAGCGGGTCTACGCCATCGAGGGACTCGGAGCCGCACAGTTCGCGGTCCCCGGTGCGGTGGATCGACTGCGCGCGAGCACGACCGGTGGTGATGGCGCGCTCGTGCTTGCCGCAGCGGATCCTGCCCAGCCCTACGGTTCTGTGCTGCCGTGGCCGCTGCGTGATGATTCATCGCGAGCCAGTCGATCCGCTGGGGCGATCGTCGTGCTCGTTGATGGCCGACCGGTGATGCACATTGAGCGCGGTGGCAAGTCGATGATCGTCTGGTCAGAGGATGAGTCCGTGGTGCATGCGGCAGCATCGGCACTTGTCGAAGCAGGACGTCGCCATGGACTGCAGATCAGGCTGCAGCGCATTGATGGCATCGAGGTGGCAGCGTCACCACGGTCGCAGGTGCTGGAACGTGCCGGTCTCATCCGCACTCCGCGTGGACTGCGAGTCCCCGATGCCCGAGGGTGACACGGTCTGGCTCGCAGCGCACACGATGAATGACGCGCTGGCCGGCGAAATGCTGCTGGCCACGGATCTGCGGGTGCCGCGGTGGGCGACGATCGACCTCGCGGGCCACCGGGTCGTCGAGGTCGTGCCGCGCGGCAAGCACATCCTCATGCGCATCGACTCCGGACACACCATTCACACCCACTTCAAGATGGACGGGTCGTGGCATCTGTATCGCCCCGGTGCCCGCTGGAACGGGGGACCGGCACACGACATCCGGATCATCCTGCGCACCGAGCCGTGGGAGGCGATTGGCTATCGCCTCCACCTCATCGAGGTGCTGTCGACATCACGTGAGGACGACGTCATCGGCCACCTCGGACCGGACCTGCTCGGTGAGTGGGATGCGGATGAGGCCCAACGGCGGCTCGCGCGTGACCCGGCGCGGCCGATCGGTGCCGCCCTTCTCGACCAGCGCAATGTGGCAGGACTCGGGCTGATCTATGTCACGGAGACGCTTTTCGTCAGCCGGATCACGCCGTGGCTGCCCGTGGGGGAGGTGCCCGACCTCGCGGCGGTGCTCGAGACCGGGCGCCGCCTGCTGGACCGCAACAAGGGGCACTGGTCCCAGGCCACGACGGGCGAGATGGCACGCGGCCGCGAGCACTACGTCTATCTGCGTGCCGGCCGGCCATGCCGTCGCTGCGGGGGGAAGATCCGATTCGGCCGTCAGGATGCCGAGCCCTATGAGCGGGATGCCTACTGGTGCCCGACCTGCCAGGTGGGACCGGGGCCGACGACCTAGCCACACGACATAGGAGACAATGACCACGCGCGGGCGTGGTGGAATTGGCAGACACGCAGGATTTAGGTTCCTGTGCCGAAAGGTGTGAGGGTTCGAGTCCCTCCGCCCGCACAGCGCGTCGGCGACGTGTCAGCGTGACGCAGGAACCGCCCTACCCCAGTTTCAGATCGCGGCGCAGTTTGGCGACGTGCCCGGTGGCCTTGACG
>CAZLHZ010000201.1:0-2350 GCA_964559285.1 uncultured Actinomycetes bacterium
GGACCGCTTGCCGTGCCGCCAGAGGTGAGCAGTTCCTTGGACGACCGAATGCGCGAGAGGTTCAAGCCCGCGCCGGACCCGCCCTTGAAGATGATTCCCTCTTCGCGATACCAGTTGAGGATCGAATCCATCGTGTCGTCGACCGACAGGATGAAGCAGGCGGACACCTGCTGTGGTGACGGTGTGCCGACGTTGAACCAGACAGGCGAGTTGAACGAGAACACCTGGTGGAGCAGCATGTGGGTGAGCTCATGCTCGAAGATCACAGCATCGGCATCGCTGCGGAAGTAGCCATGCTCCTTGCCTGCCTTGGTGTAGGTCAGGACGACGCGGTCGATCAACTGCTTCAGACTCCACTCCCGCTGCTCACTCCCGACGGCGCCACGGAAGTACTTCGTCGTGACAATGGTCGAGGCATTGACAGACCAGAAATCCGGGAACTCGACGGCACGCTGCTCGAACACCACCTCTCCGGTCTTCCAGTTCGTCTGCACGACGTCGCGGCGCTCCCACGTGACCGAGTCATAGGGGTGCGCCCCCGGGGTGGTGTAGAGCCGTCGCATGGTCAGGCCCGTGCGCGCGCGGTCTCCCGTGGATGCGGGCCCGCTGCTGATCTCGGTCATGTCGTGCTGCCCTTCTGGAGTGATTCGGTGAGGGGGGAAACTGTGGGGGTGGACAGGGAAGCGGGGGCACGGCGCGCCGGCTCGCACCCGACGGGCTCGCGCTCCGCTCGCAGGAGAGCGATCTCCGAGCGTGTCGAAGGAGCGATACACCGAGGCGAACCGCAGGTAGGCAACCTCGTCCAGTTCGCGCAGCGGAGCCAGGATCGTGAGCCCCACCTCGTGTGAGGGCACCTCGGCCGCCCCCGTCGCTCGGAGGCTCTCCTCCACCTGACGGGCGAGCGTGGCCAGGTCCTCTTCGCTCACCGGGCGACCCTGACAGGCCTTGCGAACGCCGGCGATGACCTTGTCACGGCTGAAGGGCTCGGCCACTCCGGTGCGCTTCATCACGCACAGCACGAGCACTTCAGCCGTGGTGAACCGCCGAGAGCAGTCTGGGCACTGCCGCCGTCGACGGATGGCATACGCCTCATCCACCGACCGGGAGTCCACGACCCGCGTCTCGGTGCCCTTGCAGAAGGGACAGCGCATAGGACCTCCTCGTGAGCGGTGGATGTGCCTGTGGATGACTCATCATCTGCTCGGGACAACCTGTGGGGCGTCAACCACAATCTGTGGATGAATCACACGCATGTCACTACCAGATGTTGGGACACCGTAATGGTCCTCCCTGGATCCCGCAATGCGCGACACGCCGGATTTCTGGCGTCGAGCGGCCCGTCACTCGGCCGTCGACGCCGGGAGCACCAAGACCTGTCCCGGGTGGATCACGGAGTCGGTGAGCCCGTTGGCCTCACGCAGGAGATGGACGGTGCCCCAGGTCGAGGATCCGGGCCGCATACCACGCGCGAGTGACCAGAGGGTGTCCCCCGGTTGCACGGTGATCACCTGTGCCGGCTGACCCCCGTGCTGATCCTGCGCGGCGCCGGCCGATGAGCCAAGCCAACCGGCGGCAGCTGCCAGCAGGACGCTGGCCACTGCGGCGGCGGTCAGGGCCGCGGCGACGATAACAACGATGCGCCCGCGGGTTGTCAGCCGGACCCGGGTCGGGCGTCGACGCCGTCCAGAGCCGGGTCGCGCGCGAGGTGGAGTGGGCGGCAGCGAGAGCCCGTCCGCCGAGGAGACCACACGCAGATAGGACGGACGGTGTGTTGACGGCCGCTCCCGCAGGGTCGCCGCCGTGTGTGCCCCGTAGCCCCGGACTCTCGAGCCAACGGGTGCACGACGTGCAGGGGTGAATTCGGCCTCGGCTCCCCGTGGTTCTGTCGTCACGAGCGTCATCGGTCTTCTCCTTTATCGCCGAACCGGACCGGTTGGATCCGGTCCGGATGTCGGAACCAGTGCTCAGGACTGAGCGGCGCGACCGCTCGCATCCATGGACCCTCGGCATCACAGCATCCGAGAGCTTTCGAACATGTGTATGATAGGACACGTGTACGAATATGTCAGCCACGTCCGCCCGACACGCCGATAATCGAACGAACGTACACACTGAGGCCCCGACCCGGTAGCGTTCTTGGCACATGCGTACGGTTTCGCAGGGGTCTGACATCGGGCCTGGAGCCTCGGCAGCGACGGAACGCTCGTCGGGCAGCCACCGTCACGACAGGAAGGGAGCTGGGATGACCACTCGCAAGCTCGGACGACCCCCGGGGGTCACGCAGAAGGGCGCGGACGGACTCACGCCACGCCAGCGACAGGTGGTGGAGGTCATCCGCAGCAGCATGGCC
>CAZLHZ010000201.1:2360-4052 GCA_964559285.1 uncultured Actinomycetes bacterium
CAGGGAGATCGGCGAGATGGCGGGGCTGGCCTCGCCCTCCAGCGTGGCGCACGTGCTGCAGGCCCTCACCGACAAGGGGGTGCTGCGACGCGACCCCAATCGGCCCCGGGCGCTTGTCCTCGCCCTGTCCGAGGCCGAGGCCATGGATGACCCCGGTGAGGTGTCCGTCGGCATGAGCGTTCTCGACGACGAGGTCGTTGACGCAACTCCAGCCGGGGTGACACTCGTGCCGCTCCTTGGCCAGATTGCCGCCGGCGGCCCGATTCTGGCCGACCAAGCCGTCGAGGACATGTTCCCGCTCCCGCGCGATCTCGTGGGTGACGGAGAGGTCTTCATGCTCCGAGTGGTGGGCGAGTCGATGATCGATGCCGCGATTTGTGATGGTGACTGGGTGGTGGTGCGCTCACAGGCGACCGCAGAGAACGGTGAGATCGTCGCCGCACTCCTTGGAGACGAGGCGACAGTCAAGACCTTCAAGCGCACCGACGGACATGTGTGGCTGCTCCCCCACAACCCTGCCTTCCAGCCAATCCCCGGTGACGAGGCGCGCATCCTCGGCAAGGTCGTCTCAGTCCTTCGCCGGCTATGACCCTTCTCCGAGCTCAGCATCCAGTCGGGTGAGGGCCTCACGAACCTTGATCCCGTCGGTGGAGTACCACAGCGGGGGCAGGCTGGCACGCAAGACTCGTCCGTAGGACGCTGTCTCAAGCCGGGAGTCGAGCACAGCGACCACGCCTCGATCCGCTGTGCCCCGGATGAGCCTCCCCGTGCCCTGGGCAAGGAGAACCGCCGCCCGCGGCACGCTGATCTCGGCAAACCCTGAGCGTCCGGACTGATCAGCGGAACGAGTGCGGGCCGAGACAAGGGGATCAT
Source organism: uncultured Actinomycetes bacterium (assembly GCA_964559285.1). GTDB lineage: Bacteria > Actinomycetota > Actinomycetes > S36-B12 > S36-B12 > CAZLHZ01. The sequence continues at coordinate 3,234 of CAZLHZ010000201.1, forward strand.
CGGGTCGTGGAAAGGGAAGGCGGTCGATCGCCACGAGAATGCATGACGGGCCCGGAACATCCACGCCCTGCCACAGTGTGAGTGTCCCTAACAGACTGGCTCGTTCATCGTCGGCAAATCGTCGAATGAGGTCAGCGACGGCGTCACCCCGCTCCTGAACCAGGATCGGACGATCTGCTCGCCCGGAGAATCGTGCCGTGAGGACGTCACGAGCTCGATCGACCCCACGCCACGACGAGAACAGGGCGAGCGTTCGTCCCCCTGCCGCCTCAATGAGGTCGCCGAGTTCCGCAAGAACCTCATCCGCAACCCCGTCCCGACCGGGACGAGGGAGTCTGGCGGGGACGTAGAGGATGCCCTGACGCTGGTAGTCGAACGGCGACCCGACATCCAGACCAGTCCAGTCCCCCTCCGTGAGGCCATAGGCAGCGGCCATCGCGTCGAATCCTCCCCCGATGGTCAACGTTGCTGACGTGACAACGGCAGGACGCTCCGTGAACACCGTCCCCCCCAGCAGGGAATCAACCATGAGGGGTGCAACGCGCAGAATTGGAGACCGACGCTCCCCCACCTCCAGCCACGCGACATCGGCCTCACTAGAAGCAACGAGACGCCCGGCGACATCGTGAACCTCCTGCATGGCCGCTCGTGCTTGGTGCCGTTCAGCGGCACGGGAATCGACACCGGGCTCTGATTCAGTTCCCAAGGAGGCGATCCCGCGATGGCATGCGTCGCGCACCAGCGTGAGCGCCAGCAAGAGGTCGCGACCCAATGACTCAAGCCGAACAGACCCCTGCGTGCCTCTGCCCATCTCGTCAA
>CAZLHZ010000201.1:4062-4556 GCA_964559285.1 uncultured Actinomycetes bacterium
AAGTGCCTGCTCCAAGGCATCCACAGCTTCAGCTAGTAGCTGCCGTTCCGGCTCGTCGAGGAATCCTCGGGCCTTTCGGGAAGCTCGCTCCAGCATCCGACCTGACAGCTCATCAGTGGCAGCCTGCGTGGCTCGGTCTACAAGTTCATGACCTTCGTCAATGACGACGGCTCCATGATCTGGAAGGAGCGGTAGTCCCGTGATGGCATCGATGGCCAGAATCGCGTGGTTGGTGACAATGATGTCCGCCTCCACGGCCTGTGCTCGTGCACGCTCCGCGAAGCACTCATCGGCGAAGGAACAGCGCTGGCGACCGAGGCACTCTCGGCCTGAGACCGACATTGATCGCCACACCCGCGGATCCACCGAACCTGTGTAGTCATCGCGATCACCCGTCATGGTGGAGTCGGCCCACTCCCGAAGCAGCACGGCCTGACGTCCGAGATCACTGGTTGGCCGCACGTCAAAGAGGGCATCAGGATCATCCGCAGGAT